>JAZOBB010000048.1:0-3404 GCA_045595745.1 Clostridia bacterium
TCAATCATATGACTGAAAAACGGAGCGTGTGTATGAATCTTAGAACGATAATCAGAAGCAAGTCCTGAAAAATCAAGACAAACCTTCATTTCAGATTCCGTTGTTTTTCTGGTAACCGTAATTTTGTTGTTATCCATAAAACTATTTCCTTTCTTTAACTGCTAATGCGTGGGTATCAAATCCCTCGACAGTAGCGAAGTTATATGCATGTTTTCTTACTCTTTCAAAGCCCTCGCGGCTTGCATAACCAACAGATGAACGTTTTAAAAAGTCCATAACAGATACGCTTGAGTATGTTTTAGCAAATCCGCCTGTCGGAAGAATTGCGTTAGGACCTAAAACAAAGTTGCAAAGAGTTACAGGAGTATATTCGCCCAGCAGAATTTCGCCTGCGTTTTTAATTTTCTCTAAAACTGCAAACGGGTCATTTGTCATAACCTCCATATGCTCAGGAGCGTATTCGTTTACAAAGTCAATTGAATCTTCTAAAGATTCTGTTAAAATAACTCCGCCGTATGTATTAAAGTTGGTTGTTACAAAGCTGCGGCGTTTTTCAGATATTTTTTCTAACTGACGGTCGATTATAGGTAAAACCTTATCAACCAACTCGCGTGAATGTGTTACTAAAAGTGCCGCGGAGTCCGGTCCGTGCTCTGCCTCAATCATAACATCGAGAGCACATTTTTCGGGGTCAGCATTTTCATCTGCTAAAATAATAACCTCACTCGGTCCTGCGGGCAGACCTGCATCAATGTGATTAGCCAAAACGCGTTTTGCGGCAGTCGCATATGCATTTCCGGGCCCTATTATTTTATGACACTTAGGTATTGTTTCTGTTCCGTATGCAACTGATGCAACAGCCTGGATGCCGCCAACCTTATAAATTTCGGTAATGCCGATTATTTTAGCAGCTGCTAAAATTGCATCGTCAACATTCCCGTGCTCGTTAGGAGGAGTTACAACCACAATTTTAGGAACCTTTGCAACAACTGCAGGAATACCTAACATAAGTAAAACTGATGGAAAGCTACCCTTGCCACGTGGAACATAAAGACAAACATCAACGATAGGTGTGGTTTTTTCACCTACCATCAAGCCTTTGTCAACGTTAGTAAACCACATTTCTTCGGGCATTTGCTTTTCGTGAAAATCACGGATGTTTTTGGCGGCATAAGCAATAGATTCTCTTACTTCAGGGTCTAAACGTTCGTATCCCGCCTCTATTTCTTCGGCGGTAACTTTTATTTTGTCTTGTGTAAGCTTTACATGGTCAAATTTTTCAGTATACTTTAAAACCGCGCTGTCTCCGTTGTCGCGAATATCATCAGAAACCTCGATTGCAAGCTTCATCTGTTCGCTTATATCAAGCTCAGCTCGTTTTAAAACAAATTTCTTTTCTTCGGTGGTACAATCCTTCCAAACACGAATGTTCATAACTGTCGTTTCTCCTTTATGTATCCTGAAAGCAGGTTATTTATTTTTACACAATAAATATATTATATACTATTGCAGTCATAAATTCAAGAACAACATCATAAAAATTATACATCTGTGTAATAAAAATGATTTATTCATTGATAATTACATATAATTCATCAAAGTTATGTAAACCTGATTGTTAATTGTTTATAAAAGTTATTCACATTATTAACAAGGTTTTCAACAGAAAAAAGTGTTATTAATGTGATTTTTGCGAAGTTATTAACATTATTAACAAGTTATCAACAGAAAATTATGAACAAAACAAATGTTTGAGTGGCGATTATTCAAAACGTATTATCGGCATTTGCGGCTGGTTTACATAAAAACATAATTATTAGAGAGTGTGAATAAAAATGCAAAAGGAAACCAAAAAAATTATAAAAATTGCATCGGTTTATGCGGGAGCAGTATTAGGAGCCGGTTTTGCCTCCGGGCAGGAGTTGACTGTTTTTTTTGTAAAATTCGGTATACGTGGTTTGGCAGCATGCGCTATAAGCGGATGCTTGTTTATGATTTTTGGTGCAATGGTGCTATTAGGAGCTAAAAAGACTAAACAAACACATTATTTAGGATATTTAAAAACAATACTGGGCGAAAAAACGGGAAACGTTCTTTATATAATTTCAGAGCTTTTTATGGCTGTGAGTTTTTGCATAATGTTATCGGGCAGCGGAGCACTGTTTAAAGAGCAGTTTGGCCTGCCGTCGATAGTTGGTGTGCTGTTAACGGCTGTTATATGCTTTGTTGTGCTCAAGGGCAACATAAAGGGCTTAACAACTATAAATATGTTGCTTGTGCCGTTTATGATTATCGGAATGGTATTTGTTTGCGTTATGTTTTTGTTAAATCAGAATAATGAAAGCTGGTTGATGTTTTATAAAGAAGAAAGTAGAGCATACACAAATATTTTTCTGTATGTCAGCTTTAATATGCTTACTGCATCAGCGGTTTTGGTACCTCTTTCTAAAATATCAGACAAGAAAAGCAGTATGGCGGCAGGCGGTATGTTAGGTGGATGCGCCTTGCTAATTTGCGCTGTCTTTTCCTGCGCAGTGTTATATATTTCATATAGTGGCATAACTGAAAAACAATTGCCGTTGCTTGCGCTATCTCAGAAATTGAGTGTTGTGGCATCTTATGCGTATGCGGCTATTTTATATATGGCTCTTTTAACAACAGCGGCAGCAAACGGATTTTCTGTGGTTGAACACTTTGCAGCAAAAGGTAAAAGCCGACAAATTATTGCCCTGATTTTGTGCATTGTTTCGATACCTATGTCATTAATTCCCTTTTCTGCTCTGGTTGAATCGTGCTATACTTTTTTTGGGATACTAGGATTAGCAATATTAGGTGGAGTATTACTGAACTGGTTTCGCAATTAAATGTAAAATGATTAGAAAACTAAAGAAAAACGTAGAAAAATGATAAAAAATGAACATATTTTATAAAAATAAAAGATTTACAACTTGAAAAAACCGACATAACCTTGTATTATATTATAGTTGTTATAATTTAATATTGCAATCGGGATGTAGCGCAGCTTGGTAGCGCATCTGGTTTGGGACCAGAGGGCCGCAGGTTCGAATCCTGTCATCCCGACCAAAAATGCAACTGACACAAAAGTGTCGGTTGCATTTTTTTGTTTGGTAAGGATTCGAACCTTTTAATCATTCCCGCCTTGCCTTCCTTGTATTCGTAGTTATTGATTTGAAGTAACGAGCTGCGGTAAATAAAAAATGGTTTTACATATAAATAGGAAGAAAAAACTTTTTTAAAAAAACTTCAAAAAAGGTGTTGACAAGAGAAGAGGTAGGTGGTATAATAAACAAGCTGTCTTTCGGAGCGGTAAAGCTCGGAAAAAGTCGAAAAAAACTTTTAAAAAAGTTTAAAAAAAGTATTGACAAGACAGTAAAACGGTGGTA
>JAZOBB010000049.1:0-3716 GCA_045595745.1 Clostridia bacterium
TATAACGAAAAGCTTAAAGAATTTTTTAAACCGCATCTAGATGAGCTTTGCGAAACCTGCAGACAGCGATATGAAAAAAATCCTTTAAGAATTTTAGATTGCAAATCTAAAGAGTGTAAAGAAATCTATATGAAAGCACCCATTTTACTTGACCATATCTGCGACGATTGCAGAGAGCATTTTGAAAAGCTAAAGAAGTATCTCGACGAAATGGGAATCGCTTATAATGTTGACGGAACAATTGTAAGAGGTCTTGACTACTACACCAAAACAGTGTTCGAAATCGTGTCAAAAAATATCGGTGCACAAGGAACAGTATGCGGCGGCGGACGTTATAACGGCTTGGTCCAGGAGCTTGACGGCCCGGATACTCCTGCAGTTGGATTCGGCTTGGGTGTTGAGCGACTTATGCTTATGATAGAAAATTTAAATATCGAGCTTGAAAACAACGAAACTGCCGAGGTTTTTATAGCAAATATAGGTGATAATGCTGACCGTTTTGTACAAAAGCTTATCTATGAGCTTAGAAAAGACGGAATACGTGCTGAACGTGATTATTTAGAACGCAGTGTTAAAGCTCAGATGAAGTTTGCAAATAAAATCGGTGCGAAATATTCTTTGGTTTTGGGTGATGACGAAATAAATGCCCAAAAGGGTATGATTAAGAATATGGAAACAGGCGAAGCAATAGAAGTCGAGCTTGATAAAATTTCAACGTATATTAAAGATAACAGATAAACTGGAGGACATAAAATGGAAACGATTAAGGGTTTAAAAAGAACACGTCTATGCGGCGAGTTTACAGTTGCTGATGTTGGAAGCACAGTAACAGTTATGGGTTGGACTCAGTCATACCGTAACTTAGGCGGTGTAATTTTCGTTGACCTGCGTGACCGTAGCGGTATTTTGCAGGTGGTTTTTAATGGCGAAGATGATAGCGAAATGTTTGATAAGGCATACACAATCCGCAATGAGTTTGTTCTTGCCGTAACCGGTGAAATCGTAAACCGTGCTCCGGAAATTGTAAACAATAAACTTGCAACCGGTGCAATCGAGCTTAAAGCAACCGAACTGCGCATTTTATCTAAATCAGAAACACCTCCGATTTACATTGAAGAAAACAGCAATGTTCGTGAAGATGTTCGTTTAAAATACCGTTACTTAGACCTTCGTCGTCCTGATATGGTTCGTTTAATGGAGCTTCGTCACCGTGTATGTAAATTAGCGCGTGACTACTATGACGAAAACGGATTTTTAGAAATCGAAACACCGATACTCGTTAAATCAACACCAGAGGGTGCTCGTGACTATTTAGTACCGAGCCGTGTTCATCCTGGTTCGTTCTATGCGCTTCCGCAGTCACCTCAGCTTTATAAACAGCTTTTGATGGTTTCAGGTATGGACAGATATTTCCAGATTGCAAAGTGCTTCCGTGATGAAGATTTGCGTGCAGACCGTCAGCCGGAGTTTACACAGATTGACTTAGAAATGTCGTTCGTTAATGAAGAAGACGTTATGACAATGAACGAAGGCTTTATGAAAAAAATCTTTAAAGAAGTTTTAGGCAAAGATTTACAGACTCCGTTTCGTCGTCTTCCTTATAAAGAGGCCATGGAACGCTTCGGTTCAGATAAGCCTGACACACGTTTTGGTTTAGAGCTTGTTAACCTTTCTGAAATTGTAAAAGACTGCGAATTTAAGGTGTTCGCAGATACAATCAAAAATGGCGGCAGTGTTCGTGCTATTAACTTTAAAGACGGCAGCGCAAAACTTTCGCGTCGTGATTTAGACGGTCTTGTTGAATTTGTCAAAACTTATAAGGCTAAAGGATTAGCATGGATTATTGTTGGCGAAAACGAGCTTAGATCATCAATTGCTAAGTTCTTTAAGCAGGAAGAACTTGATGCAATACTTTCTGCTATGAATGCAGAGGTTGGCGATGCTGTTTTAATTGTTGCTGACAAAGACCAGGTTGTATACGATTCCCTTGGTGCACTTCGTTTAGAACTGGCAAAACGTTTTGATTTAATCCCTGAAGATAGCTACGACTTATTGTGGGTAACTGAGTTCCCGCAGTTTGAATACAGCGAAGAAGAAGACCGCTACGTTGCAAAACACCATCCATTTACAATGCCGATGGAAGAAGATATCGCGCTTTTAGAAACCGAGCCGCAGAATGTTCGTGCTAAGGCATACGATATGGTATTTAACGGCAACGAGGTTGGCGGCGGAAGTATCCGTATCAACAATACAGAGCTTCAGGCTAAAATGTTTAAGGCTTTAGGCTTTACAGAAGAAAGCGCAAATGAGAGATTTGGTTTCTTGCTCGAGGCATTTAAATACGGTACACCACCGCACGGTGGTATGGCATATGGTCTTGACCGCTTGGTAATGCTTTTAGCAGGCCGCGACAGCATTCGTGACGTTATCGCATTCCCGAAGGTTAAGGACGCATCAGAAGTTATGAGTGCAGCACCGGGCGCAGTTGACGAAAAACAGCTCCGTGAGCTTTGCATTAAACTCGAATTACCTGAAGAAAATAAATAATTTTTCTTTTGTTCATAAAACGTACACAAATATATGATATAGTTAAAAAGGAATGCCGCATACCTTACGTGTGCGGCATTATCTGAAAGATAAGTTTGGGAGGTTATCATATGGTTGAAATTAAAAATTTAACCAAAAAATATGGCGATAATCTGGCTGTTGACAATATTTCTTTTACCGTCTCAAAAGGTGAAATTTTAGGATTTTTAGGACCTAACGGTGCCGGAAAATCAACCACAATGAATATTTTAACCGGTTATTTATCATGCACAGATGGCGAAGTTAAAATTGACGGCTATGATATTTTAGACAATCCTATCGAGGCGAAAAAAAGAATAGGCTATCTTCCGGAGCATCCACCGCTTTATATGGATATGACGGTAGCGGAATACTTAGATTTTGTATATGACTTAAAGGGTGTTACTGAGAATAGAGCTGAACATTTAGGCAAAATTATGGAAGCGGTTAAAATTACAGACGTTAAAAACCGCTTAATTGCAAATCTTTCTAAAGGATACAAACAGAGAGTGGGTCTTGCTCAGGCAATGGTCGGAAATCCTGAGGTTTTAATTTTGGACGAGCCAACTGTTGGTCTTGACCCTAAACAGATTATAGAAATACGTGATGTTATTAAAAAGTTAGGAAGAGAACACACGGTTATACTTTCTTCGCACATTTTGCAGGAGGTTAATGCAATTTGCGAACGTGTTATAATAATAAATAAGGGTCGTTTGGTTGCCAGTGATACGGCAGAAAATCTTGGAAAAACTATTTCTAACGAAAATAAATTCCAGTTGCGTGTTTCGGGTGACGAACGTTCGATTTTAGATGCGTTAGAAGGTATTTCGGGCATTAAATACATTAAATCTTTAGGTCGCAAAGAGGCGGGCTCGATTGATTTTGTTATCGAGGCCGAGCCAAATATAGATGTAAGAACACCTATATTTAATGCTTTGGCACAAAACGGATTGCCAATTTTAGCAATGCAGGCAATGGACTTGAGTTTAGAAGATATCTTCTTAGAGGTTACTCAAAATTCTACTGATGTTAATGCCGTATATGAAAATGTATCTGAAGACGAAATTGAATTAGTTGGTTCTTCAAAAGATGCAAAAGAATTTGAGGAAGTAAAAGCAGCAGAACAGGCTAAAGAGGCAACTGTTGCCGAA
>JAZOBB010000050.1:0-2086 GCA_045595745.1 Clostridia bacterium
TTCCAATGTGAGCCAATTACTGTTCCGTTCTCATAAATACAGTAGTTTTCATTAGCATTTATATCAATTGCCGTTCCGCCGTTGTGCTCACTTCTGCCGCCGCGCCATGAATATCCGCCAACGTCTTTTATAGGAAATTGCTCTTCTCCGTTATAAATCTCTTCAAATACAAGCTTTACTTTATCAGCTATTTTATGATGGACTGTTATGTTAGCTGTAGACGAAACCTTTTTATTACCCTTTAACCGCCACACAGGCACCTTAACAGTAGTCATTAAAGCATCTGCTTCTTCTTTGGTCTGAGGATAATTCTCTGAGATTTCATATGCGTCTTCACCATATTGTAATTCAGTATAAATTTCACACTCGCCGTAATATTCACCGCCGTAAATTTCTACAATATATCTTCTGTTTGCTACGGTGTTAATATTTAAGAAATCCTCCCATCTAATCTCGTATGTACGTGTTTCTCTGGGTGGAATATCATCTTCATAATAAGAGTTTCTTCGTTCGGTTACATTAATGGTATAAAGCTCAACACCGGGTATTCTGTTCCACATAATTTTTGCATTTTGACCGTCTGATTGGAAGCTACAGCTTATAAAAAGATTATATTTATCTGTGTAAACTCTTATTGGGTCAGAAAAAACTCCGTCACAGCTTGCAAAAATATAGTACATGGAATTTTCTTTAAGACGGTCGCCCGATATAGAAAGCTTTTTATTTGCGTTAAAACCGCCTATATATGACGCATAATAAAAGCTGGATGGTTCTACCATATAAGCCTCGCAAAAACCGCTTACATTAGCCACCGCAAGCTCAAAACCGCTATTTGACGAAACTATTTCATCTTGCACTAAAGATGTTATAACCGGCTTTGATTTAGTCTTTAATTTCACTGCTCTTGTAACAAGAGCAATCGCTGCTTCCCACGAGACTGTATCTTTAGGAGCAAAGCGACCGTCATCATATCCGTTTATTATTCCTTCATCGCTTGCCTTGCATACATACGGCTTTGCCCATCCGCTTATTTCTTCAAAATCAACAAACGATGAATAGCTGTCATCCATTATATTTAATTTTTTATTTTCGGCAGCTGCCTTAAATGAAAGAATAATTTTCGCCATTTCTTCACGAGTTACATAGCTGTACGAATCAAATATATCTTTATCTTTTCCGTTCATAATTCCCAACTCATAAACCGCGTTTGCAGCCTCTGAATATGTATCGCTAAAAGGCGAGCTTTTAGGCGAATACTCTTTGCCGCTAACATTTTCATAAGCATTTATAATCAATTCTGCAATTTCTCCGCGTTCGATTGCGTTTGTATAATCGCCCAAATATTGCCCACGAGGAATTATTCCGCATTCGTTTGCATAATTTATTGCATCTTGAGCCCATTGGCTTTTATTGCTTATAGCATATGTTGGTATACTCGACACCAAAAGCATAAGCACAGCAATCAGCATCACCAACTTTGTTATAATTTTTTTCAAAATTATCCCCACCTTTAAATTAAAAGTTAATACAATCAGTATAACACAAAAAGCAACCATCGTCTACATTTTTTATATTTTCTTTTGTAATTCTTTAACCTTATCGCGCAGTTTAGCCGCATCTTCAAAGCGCAGCTCTGTAGCTGCCAAACGCATTTGCTCAGTTAAAATTTCAATCTGAAGATTAATATCCATCGACTTGGTAATTTTAATATCCTTAATACTCTCATCAGGTGCTTCGTCTGTTGCAGAAATTGTTTCGCGAATATCTTTTATAATAGTTTTAGGCACAATGCCGTGCTTTTCGTTATACGCCATCTGAATTGTTCTGCGTCGCTCTGTTTCAGAAATAGCACGTTTCATAGAGCCTGTCATATTATCAGCATACATTATAACTCTGCCGTTTGCGTTTCGGGCAGCACGGCCTATTGTCTGCACAAGCGAGGTCTCTGAACGCAAAAAGCCTTCTTTATCGGCATCTA
The DNA here is from genome assembly GCA_045595745.1 of Clostridia bacterium. Taxonomy (GTDB): domain Bacteria; phylum Bacillota; class Clostridia; order UBA1381; family UBA9506; genus RGIG1666. The sequence continues at coordinate 1,979 of JAZOBB010000050.1, forward strand.
ATATTGCCACAAGCGATACCTCGGGTATATCCAAGCCCTCTCTTAAAAGGTTAATGCCGACCAACACATCAAAAAGACCAGCGCGAAGGTCACGCACAATTTCCATTC
>JAZOBB010000051.1:0-3182 GCA_045595745.1 Clostridia bacterium
TTTTTTACTGTTCATTCTGCATTTTTTATCATTGATTATAAAGGGATACTTGCTTTATATAGTGTGATGGTGAAAAACCATACTTCTTTTTAAATGCCCTACTAAAATATAAAGGATCGGCATAACCTACAGAATTTGCGATTTCAGAAATTGTATCAAAATCACCGCTGTCTATAATGGCCTTTGCGTGAGAAAGACGCTTGCTAAGAATATATTTTTGAGGACTCATAGAATAATTGGCCTGAAAGATTTTTTGAAAATATGTACCCGAAACACCACAAAGCTGAATTAGAGTTTCAATTTTTAAATTACAATCGTAGATGTGTTTTTTCAGGTATGAAACTGCAGGAGATATGACGTGGAATTTCTTTTTATCTATATATGCAATTTTTTCTTGGTTTTTCATATATGATAATAGACTATAAATAATTGAATAACACCTGTAACGTTCTGCAGGTCCTCCAAATTTCCACATATCTGACAAATTATTTTTTACCTCCGTAAATTCAGGGAAGTCATTAATAGAATAAACAAAAGGTTGATTTTCAAAAACATTAGGTACAATATTGATAGCGACATAATTACAAGGGGAGTCTGTAAGAGTAGCAAAGTCATAACGACACCCTTGTGGCAAGAAAATAATATCTCCGGGATGAATATCAAAACTACGTTCTGGAAAAGTGTAGCGAACAGTGCCTGTGGCACGAAGAATAAGTGAACTGCTGTTTCTGCAAAGAACAGATGAGGATTTTCTTGCAGTACCTGCATGGATGTTTTCTATTTTAAAATTTTCTATGTTTTTAAACATATCATATACCTCGCTACAACTAGAATCTAATTTATATTCTAGCATATAAGAAATTATAATTCAATCAGAATACTAAAAAATTGTTTATAAAAATCCATATTATTGTAAGTATTCTATTTACATATACTATCTGTGTGTTATAATGTTACCCAAAAGGAAGGAGGGTAAATATGGCACTTAAAACGAATAGTATTGATATGGTTAATGGTTCTCTTTGGACAAAAATATTAAAATTCGCATATCCTTTAATATTAACGTCGTTTTTACAGCAGATGTATAGTGCTGCCGATGTAATTGTTGTTGGGCGCTATGCAGGGCAAGAAGCTTTGGCAGGTGTTGGAACGTGTACTGTAATTTTTAATTTATTTCTTAATTTTATTATGGGTTTTTCTGCGGGAGCAACGATTGTTTTAGGTCAAGCAATAGGCGCTAACGACCGTGAAGGGATTGGGAAAGTTTCGCATACGGCTTTAGCAATAGCTATTTCTTGCGGTTTGCTCATCTGTATTGTTTGCCTTTCGTTTACCAAAGAGCTTTTGCATTTGGTAGATGTGCCGGAAAACGTTATGCCAGAAGCCTCCATTTATCTGCGTATTGTTGCTGTTGGTTATGTTCCCTTATTGTTATATAATTTTGGCGCTGCTATTTTGCGCGCAAAAGGAGATACAAAACGCTCTTTATATATTGTTACAATTTCAGGAATTATTAATGTTTTTTTAAATCTTTTTTTCGTGTGTGTTTTAAAAATGACTGCGAGCGGTGTTGCGCTTGCTACAGTTATTTCGCATATATTTACGTCCTCTGCTATGCTATACATTCTTTGCAACGAGATAGATGAAACGAGAATTTTTTTGCAAAAAATACGTTTTTATAAAGAGCCCTTTTTAAAAATTATCAGATATGGTTTGCCATCGGGTGTTCAAAGCTCGGTATATTCGATATCAAACATTTTGGTTCAGTCAAGTGTTAATAGTTTTGGTTCAGCTGCAATTGCAGGTAGCGCAGCCTCTACGAGCATAACTGACTTTTATAACGCTATGGCTAACGGTATGTATCAGTCTGCCATTGTTTTTACAAGTCAGAATTTTGGTGCTAAAAAATTTGAACGTATTAAAAATACAATTGGGGTCTGCGTGGTTTATGTTTTTGCAATATGGGCAATTCAATCAACAATTACATTTTTATTTGGTAAATTTTTAATCGGTTTATATGCTCCAGATGATTTAGCGGTTATAGAAATGGGTGTGCGTAAGTTTGGAATTATGGGATATACTTATGGAGTGCTTGCATTTATGAACGTTATGAGTGGTGTGCTTCGTGGTATGGGTGCATCTTTTATCAATATGATGACATCTATTGTCGGAGTTTGCGGTATTCGTATTATATGGATTTTAACTGCTTTTAAAGCAATCGGAACTTTTGAGTCACTGTTTTTATGTTATCCGCTTTCGTGGTTAGGCACAATGATTATGCATACTATTATGTTTATTGTGATATTTAAGAAAGAAAAAAGCTTATACCTAAGAGAGACAAAAGGTTAGAAATATAAAATTAATAAAAAGAATAGCAATTGTTTAAAATAAACAATTGCTATTCTTTTTTTAGAATTTAATGAGATAAAGCTTGTTTTTTAAACTGCATAGGTGTCATTTGCATATGCCTTTTATATAGCCTGAAAAAATTTGAATAATTTTTAAAACCTACTTCGCGGCTGGTTTCTTCAATTGTCTGCCCTTGCTTTATTAAATTATTAAATAGATAAATGCGGCGAAAAATAACGTAACTCCACACCGAAATTCCGACCTGTTCTTTAAAAAGATGCGAAAGATATGATTTGTCTATATTGAATTTTAAAGCAATATCGGTTATGTTTATATCCTTTGTAAAATTAGTGTTTAAAAAATCCAGAACGCTATTTATTAAAGAATTTTCCTTAATATGTTCGCTATCTTTTGTGTTTGCAGTAATAAAAATTTTATTTAGCTCTGCCAAAAATTCTATAATTTTGCAAATAACTAAAACCGAATTTATTAAATTTTCAGATTTTACTAAATCAAGCATATTTTCTAAAGCTGTATCAAGGCCATATTTTTTTACGGTTTTAGCATTTAGATGATTGTTTATGCCTTTTTCTTTTTTGTAAAATGGCATAAACAAAGAGGTGCAATCGCAAGGAAAGTTTTTTAGCAGGGTTTCGTTTAAATGCAAAACAATACGTTCGTGAAATTTATTACTGTCAACGGTGCAGTGAAAAACCTCAGATGGATCTAATATTACGATATCTCCTTCGCTAATATCATAATGCCTGCCTTCAATTTTTATATTTCCTGTTCCGTGAATAAAATAATAGATTATAAAATTTGTGGTCGAATGA
>JAZOBB010000052.1:0-8397 GCA_045595745.1 Clostridia bacterium
TGGAGCTTGACGGAGAGCTTTGTACAAATTATACCGAGAGCAGCAATTCAGCCTCATCTAACACAATTACTATTCCTGTTGAAAACAACAACGGTGTTTTAACATTTTGTATAAAGCCTAGCCAATATGCAACAATGTCAACAACTGCATCTATGTCAATTACATCTTTAGGCAGAACGATAACAAAGCAGATTGGACAGGTATATTTATCAATGCCTGATGTAACCATCAATGCAGTTGAAACAACCGGTAAAACAGATGTAATCTTAGAAGGTCTGGCTATACCGCGCAAGAACATTAATTTGTACATTGATGATGTTTTGGTTAAAACTATAAGGATATCTTCAAGCGGTAAATATAAGACATCGGTGTCTATCAAAAATCCTGTAGACTATCATGATTATAAAATTACGGCAGAGATTATTAACAATAATAATGAAAAAGTTACTGCCGATACAATGGTAAAATATATCGGAAATACACCTGACTTAGAAAGTCTTGTTATGTATTACGGATACAAAGGTAGCAAAAAGTATCCTTATGAATTATACAACACAAACGTTTCAAGAACGTTCTCTTGGGTAGGCAACCGTTATTATAACTATACATTTGTAGTAGACATATCAAAAAGAGAAAATGTTGACAAGGTCTATGTTATAAGCACAAGAAACGGACAGAAAGAATATTTAGAGGCGGTTTGGAACGAGAAACTGCAGAAATATGAAACATCCGGATATTTCGCTGATAGCTACAGCTATATTCCGGGCACTATTTCCGTTGAATACACTAAGGTAAACAGTAACGAAAAACTAAATCTTGCTGATGTTACTACATACCTCGATTTCGAGCCGGAATCGTTTATACCTTCGATAACCGATTACACCTCTGAAACATTTAGCGCAACAGTTGAAGTTTCTGATGCATTAAAAGATATATTCGGCGATCAGATTAACGTAAGTTCTGAAATAATAGATGTAGATTATTCTATGATTTCTGACGAAGAGCTTTATCCTGATTTATTTGATTATTATTCATATCCGTTAACCTATAACGGCAACGAATATGTAATCAGCTTTGACCGAACAGATGCAAGTAATGTACTTATCTACGTTCATAATTTGACACAAGGCAAGCAGATAACATACACTATGAGTTTTTCAAATATCGTTGATGAGAGTATGACAGATAATCTTATAATTTCAGACATACTCGCAAGAATCAACAAATATGCAGGCAATATTTTAGATGTATATAATCTTAATGTTGATATTGAAAAACTTTCAGATGCAGCAAGAATGCTCGGTCTTGACCAGGCTGAAATTGATGTGGCTCTTACAAAAGCAGAAGAGTTAAGCATTAAAAAGCAAATGTTTGTTCTTTCATCAATTGTACTGTCTGCATCAAGTGTAGAAGGTGTTTCTGCTCCGGTAGAGCTTCTTGAACACATTATGAATTTAATGAATCAGGATATAGAATATTTTAAAGAATTAAAGCTGTTTAACATATTCAAAATCGGTTCTGAGTGTAAATTGAAATGGATAATTGACCCGAGCGGATTCGTATACGAGGCCGTAACAGACAATACCTTAGAGGGTGTTACAGCGACAATATATCATATCGCTGAAGAAGATATACCTAAAAAGGCTGACGAAACATATGATTTAGACAATATTGATATGTCTAAGGTGTCAGTATGGGATGCTGAAGAATATAATCAACAGAATCCGTTGATTACTTCTGCTGATGGTACATATAATTGGGAAGTTCCTATGGGATACTATTGGAGAGTTGAGTATAAAAAAGATGGATACGAAACTGCTTACAGCCATTGGATGCCGGTACCGCCTATACAAGAAAATATAAATATAGGTCTTGTATCAACAGCTATTCCTAAGGTTGAAAAGGTAACTTTAACAACAGAATACGCAACAGTTGCCTTTGACCAGTATATAAAACCGTCTACCATAAGCAATATTAAGATAGGCGATGCAGAGTATACTGTCGAATATGACGATTCTAAAAAAGACGTTGCCGGCAATGTGTTTGCAAAAGAGTATACCTTGAAATTTAAAAAGGACCTGCCGTTTAGCGCAGATTATGATGTAATCATTTCGGGTGTAGAGTCTTATGCAAATGTTGAAGTAGAAAGCTACTCACAGACCCATAAAACTCCTGACTCACCGTTGCCTAACGAGCTGTTCTTAACAAGCAGTGTAGATTCTGATACTGTAAACGTAGAGTACTTTAACAATTTGAATCCTTTAAGCGAAACCGAAACCGGTGCTTCGTTTAATGTAATTTGTACTGTATATGACGAAAATGGTGCGTTGCTTGATCTTGAAATTCTGCCTGTTGAAAATGTTAAAAAAGGCGTAACTGTAAAGAAAGCATTTACATTTATTTCACCATTTACTGATTATAAAGTATTTACATGGTCATCAGAATTTGCAGACCTTGAACCCATACTCAATAGCTTTGACAGCAGAGAGTCTGTTCAGTAAATCTTAAAAGAGACTGTTGGCAAAACAACAGTCTCTCGGTAAAAATACCTGCTTTGCATTAAGCAAAGCAGGTATTTTATTAATATGCAGGAAATTACTACTTTTAAGTAGTGATTTCCGAATATCATAAAAGTCTACCTTTAAAAAGGTGAGCGAAGCGAATATTAAATTGGCGAAGCAGACTTTTTTATAATATAATGCAAATCAATCCGCCCGAGCCTTCGTTTATAATTTTTTGCAATGTTTCCTGCAGTTTTAATTGTGCTTCATCGGGCATCAAATACAGCTTGTTGTGCAGTCCTTCGTTTACTAATTCGTGCAAAGATTTTCCGAAAATATTTGACTGCCATATTTGTTTAGGATCCGATTCAAACTCTTGCAAAAGATAGTGTACTAACTCTTCTGACTGCTTTTCCGTTCCTACAATCGGACTTACTTCGGTTTCAATATCTGCGCGTATCATATGTATTGATGGAGCTGATGCTCTCAATTTTACACCGAATCGGCTTCCTTGGCGCACTATTTCGGGTTCTTCTAAGCGCAGTTCATCAAGTGTGGGGGTTACAATACCATATCCTTTTTGCTTTACCTCGTGAAGCGCAAATGATATTTTATCGTATTCTTTTTTGATAACTGACATTTCACTTAAAAGCGTAATAAGCTTGTCGTCGCCGTCAATATCAAATCCCGATACTTCTTTTACAACAGTATAAAATAAATCAGGTGGTACTAAAATGTCTATTACAGCCGTGCCGCGACCTAAGTCAATATGAGATATTTCTGCACTTTGTATGAAGTCATATTCGCATACGCAAGACAGAACACTTTCAATATCACAAATTCTATAAACGTCGTGAATTGATGATAAAATGCAGTCATATATTCCTGTTTTTAACCAGTGGTCGCTATTTAATGCATCAATCCATTTGGGAATGTTTATTCCTATTTCTTTAACAGGAAAACGGAATAAAAGTCGTTCCATAATCTCGTTAATGTGCTCTGGCATCAGATTTGCGCAATCAACGGTTATAACTGGCACAGAATACTCATTTTCTAAATATGCCCGTAAGTCTTCTGTTTCCGGTTTATCAGGATATTTTGTGTTTAAAAGTACAACAAACGGCTTGTTAATCTCTTTTAATTCAGCAATTACACGAGCCTCGCTTTCTGCGTAGTCATCGCGGGCAATATCGGTAATGCTTCCATCTGTAGTTACAACAATTCCTATTGTTGAATGCTCACAAATTACTTTTTTTGTGCCTATTTCTGCGGCATCGCCAAATGGCATCGGTTCATCACTCCAAGGTGTTTGAACCATACGTGGAGCATCTTCTTCTAAATGCCCTTGTGCTCCGTTTACTATGTAGCCTACACAGTCAATCATGCGCACCTTCATTTTTGCAGACTCGTTGCTGCCGAATGAAATTTCTACGGCTTCGTTGGGTATAAACTTAGGCTCGGTTGTCATTATTGTTTTTCCGCTTGCACTTTGTGGCAGCTCGTCTTTAGCCCGTTCTTTAGAATATGAATTATCAATGCCGGGAATCACAAGATGCTCCATAAACTTTTTAATGAATGTTGATTTTCCGGTACGAACCGGTCCGACCACACCAACGTAAATATCGCCCTGGGTTCTTTGTGCAATATCTGCATATATATTGTATCCTTCCAATGTGTGTGCCTCCTTTTATTAGTTTCCGCATTTTCAATATATTTATATTATATGCTTGTATTTTTTATGCAGACTTATTTAAAATTTCTTTTATTAAGCATTAAAACCTACGTTTCTTGACTTTTATTAATAGGTATAGTATAATTTTAAAAGAAAAGAGGCGATAAATATGAATATAAATAAATTATTTAAAATTAAAAAAACAGTATATTCCTTTGAGATATTTCCGCCCAAAAAGGAAAGTGCAATTGATACAGTCTATGATACGCTCGAGGCTTTGGGAGACTTAAATCCTGACTATATAAGTGTTACATATGGTGCGGGCGGGGGAGCAAGGGGTAATAAAACTGCTGAGCTTGCACAATTTATTAAAACTAAACTTAAAATAGAGCCACTTGCACATCTTACATGCGTCAATTCAACAAAAGAAGAGGTAGATTCAGTTTTAAACAACTTAAAGGAACTAAATGTTAATAATATTCTTGCTTTGCGTGGCGATGTTGTTCCGGAAAGTAAAGTTCCTGACGATTTTCGTCATGCCTATGACTTAATCAAATACATAAAAGAACGCGGAGATTTTGATATTGCGGCAGCTTGCTATCCTGAAAAGCATTTAGAAGCAGAAACGTTAGATGAAGACATCGCATATTTAAAAGAAAAAACAGATTTAGGTGTAAGTCACTTAATTTCACAGTTGTTTTTTGATAACGGTAATTTCTATAATTTTATGAACAAAATAAGACAAAAGGGTATAAATACTCCTGTGGTTGCAGGCATAATGCCTATTACAAGTGCGGCGCAGATTGAAAAAATGGTTAATATGTGTGGTGCTAAAATTCCTGAGTGCTGCAAAAAAATGATAGAGCGATACGGCGATGATGCTTTGGCTATGCGTGATGCAGGGATAATATATGCAACGAATCAGATTATGGACTTAGTAGCAAATGGGGTAGACGGTATTCATATTTATACAATGAATAATCCGTATGTTGCACGTAAAATAACTCTGTCAATTGGGAGTCTTTTAAATGATTAACAGTCTTGACGAAAATGAAGTTCTGCGGTATATGGGGTATCCTGCTGATTATGTTTTAGACGATGCATTGCGGCAAAGTATTAAAAAATACAGCCAACTTTTAATTAACAGTTTAAAGCCGAAGTATGTGTATCAGGTTTTTGATATAGAAATAGCAGAAAATACTGTTATTCTAAAAGAGACAGATGCAGTTCTTTTAGGAAAGGGTATAGTTAAGCATTTAAAAGGGTGCAACAGGTGCGTAATTTTTGCGGCAACCTTAGGAATAGAAGCTGATAAAATGATTCGTAGGGCACAAATTTCATCCGTTTCTGATGCCTTGGTGTTAGATGCTTGTGCCACAACTTATATTGAAGCTTTTTGTGACAATGCACAAAAGGAAATAGCCCAAAAATACGGAGCTGTAAATATGCGGTTTAGTCCTGGTTATGGCGATTTCCCTATATCTCAGCAAAAAGAAATTTTAAGCTTGCTTATGGCAGAGAAAAAAATAGGACTTTTAGTAAATTCATCTGATTTACTCACACCGTGCAAATCAGTTACTGCGGTTTTTGGAATTACAAATAAATGTGAAAATACAGTAAATAAATGTGATTTATGTTCAAATAAAGAAAGGTGTGCTTTTTCGCGATATGAAAAATAGTATTTTAGATATACTGGGAAAAAAGATTATATTTTTTGATGGTGCGTTGGGCACACAAATACAAAGCAGAGGATTAAAGCTTGGTGAAATTCCTGAGGTTTTTAACATCAAAAATCCTGACATTGTTCGTGAAATTCATGCAGAATATAAGATGGCAGGTGCTGATGTAATTACAACCAATACATTTGGTGCAAATCGTATAAAGCTTAAAAATAGCGGTTATTCAGTTGATGAGATAATACCTGCAGCTATAGGTCTTGCAAAAGATGCGGCGGGGAAAAACGGTTATGTTGCACTTGATGTAGGTCCGATAGGCGAGCTTCTTGCTCCCATGGGAACATTATCATTTGATGAAGCATACGAAATTTTTGCCGAGCAAATGATATTAGGTGAAAAATGCGGTGCAGACCTTATTTTAATTGAGACAATGACAGATTTATCTGAGCTAAAAGTGGCACTTTTAGCTGCTAAAGAAAATACAGCCTTGCCTGTATTCTGTTCTATGAGTTTTGAAGAGAACGGACATACCTTTATGGGCTGCGGCATTGAGTCGATGGCAGCAACATTAAGTCCTTTAGCAGACGCAATTGGCATAAACTGCTCATTAGGACCTAAAGAAATACTGCCTTTTGCACAAAAACTGACTAAGCTCAGCAGGAAACCGGTGTTAGTTCAGCCTAATGCTGGATTGCCCCGCGTAGAAAATGAAAAAACAGTGTTTGATGTAACTCCAAAGGACTTTGCAGAGCAAATGTGTGCTTTTTATGAAGCCGGTGTAGCCGTTATGGGTGGATGCTGCGGAACATCACCTGAGCATATTAAAGAAATGACAGCTCTTCTTTCGGGCAAGGAGGCAATTAAACCTGAAATCTTGCGCCAGACAGTTGTTTGTTCTCCATCAAAGGCTGTTGTAATTGATTCTCCTAAGGTTATAGGAGAAAGAATAAATCCTACCGGAAAAAAGAAATTTAAAGAGGCTCTTTATAATAACGATATTGACTATATTCTTCGCCAGGGAATAGAGCAGGCAGAGGCAGGTGCCGAGATTTTAGATGTAAATGTAGGTTTGCCTGAAATAGACGAAGTAGCTATGATGAAACGTGTTATTTCAGAACTACAAACTGTCACAGATTTACCGCTTCAGATTGATTCGTCAAATGCAGAGGTCATTGAAAGCGGATTGAGATCATATACCGGAAAAGCAATTGTTAACTCGGTAAACGGCGAACAAAAGGTATTAAATAAAATACTTCCTGTTATCGCAAAATACGGAGCTTGCGTTGTAGGCTTGACTTTAGATGAAAACGGCATCCCTAAAAAAGCAGAGGATAGATTTAAAATTGCCGAAAAAATAGTTAACGAAGCCCAAAAATTCGGCATTCCTAAAGAGAATGTTATAATTGACTGTTTAACTCTTACCGTATCGGCTCAGCAAGAGGATGCGGAGCAAACATTAAAAGCAGTTAAAATGGTAAAAGAAAAGCTCGGAGTTAAAACAGTTTTAGGAGTATCTAATATATCATTTGGTTTGCCCAGACGCGATATAATAAACGAAATATTTTTAGCGCAAGCCTTAACAAATGGCTTAGATTTACCCATTATCAATCCAAACAGCGAAGGTATGATGAAGGTTATAAATGCTCATCGCGTGCTTGCAAATATTGATAAGCAGGCGGAGTATTATATCGAAAAATACGCAAATACTAAAGCTGGGGAAGTTAGTGTTGTAGGTGCTGATGTAAAATCAGAAAATGTAAAATCTGACGGCTTGGTGGATATAATAATCAAAGGCTTAAAAGAAGAGGCTCGCGTGGCGACTGAAGAGCTTTTAAAAACACAAGAAGAATTAACTGTTGTAAATGATTATCTTATTCCTGCGTTAGACATAGTAGGCGAAAGATATGAAAAGGGAATTATATTTCTGCCGCAGTTAATTTCAGCAGCAGAAACTGTAAAGATTGCATTCGATGTTTTAAAAGAAAGGTTATCGGGTGTTGAAGCAAAAATTAATAAAGGAACAATAGTGTTGGCAACTGTTAAAGGGGACATACACGATATAGGAAAAAACATTGTAAAAGTAATTTTAGAAAATTACGGCTTTAAAATAATAGATTTAGGCAGAGATGTAGCACCTGAAATCGTTGCAGATGCTGTTAAAGAAAATAATGTTAAGCTGCTTGGCTTAAGTGCACTTATGACTACTACAGTTAAAAGTATGGAAGAGACCATAAAGCTGGTAAATAAAACTTCGCCAAATACAAAAATAATGGTTGGCGGTGCCGTATTAACAGATGAGTTTGCCAAACAGATAAATGCAGATTTTTATGCAAAAGATGCTAAAGTATCGGCAGAAATTGCAAAGAAGATATTTGAATAGAGTAAAAAATAAGGTTGCAGTCAAATGACTGCAACCTTATTTTTATTCGTTCATTTCATTTAAATCTGCAACATTTTCTTCGGTAGAATATTCAATATTATTTTCTGCATTTTCATTATCAGAATCATTTATTAATTCATCTATTGCAAAAATGCGTTCGAACTCTTC
>JAZOBB010000053.1:0-53960 GCA_045595745.1 Clostridia bacterium
GGTGCTGTCATGCCCAAATATGTTATCGTTTCGCCGTAGTATTTAAAACAAAAGGATATAATTCCGTAAAATACAGAAAAAACGACTGATAAAAGCTGACCTAAAACATATCCCTTAGCGACAAAAATAAGTGCAGTAACACCGATTAATGATGAAATAAGTGTTAAAACATCTTCGCCCTTTGAAAGTATAAACGAAACTGTTATTACAATTGTGGATGTAAGCCAAAGAGCAAACTCAAATTTTGTTAAATCTTTAAACGGATTTTTAAATTTCATATAACCTCCAAAAAAATAACACTCGCATACATATCTTCTAAGACCTAACGATATGCAAACGAATGCTTTTAACATTCAACCACCCGGTGGCAGTCGGCAATTTTTAGTTTGGTTATATATTAACATATATTATAATGTTTTTCAATACTTTTATCCAAATTTGTTTACAAACATTAAAATTTATGGTATAATAAACGCATTCTGCGTTTATTATATGCTCCGCAGGAATTTATTGCACGTGCGAAATTTTCCTCGCACAGCTCGGAAACGCACATGTGCAATTATACCAAAATTCTTCGAATTTGTGGTATAATACAGAGCACAAAAAATTTAGGTGAGGTGAGCATATGCCTATTCCGAGAAATACTATAAGAAAGCTTGCGAGCAGTAATACTGTATATACTCAGGGGCTTGGATATTTAACGGGAATGAGTGTAAAAAATGCCGAGGTTTTAAACTCAGAATTTGTTGATATATATCACATAAAGGGCACGGTTACTGTCGGTAGCCGTTCGTATCATCCAGAGGCTGAGATTGATGACAGCGCACAGGTGATTAACAGCTTTAATTGCGATTGTGCCGACTCAGAGAAGGCGGGTGCCTGCAAGCATGTGGTGGGACTGTTGCTTACCTTAGAAAATCGGTTTTTTAATAAGAATATCAGTCGCAGAGCAGATAAAGACACAGAAAAAGAACAACAGAAAGAAAAAAATGAGGCACAGGCTCTTATTAATTCTTACGCAAGAAAAACTGTAAGGAAAACTCTGGCAGAGCAAGACCCGATTTTGGTAAAATTTTTGCCTATTCTGGATTTTAGTGAGCCTGACAACCTTAAGCTGTCGTTTAAGCTGGGCAACGAGCGAATGTATGTAATAAAGGATTTATCGGCTTTTTACAGCGATATGAAAAGCGGAAATGTAAAAGAATACGGAAAATATTTTTCTTTTTTGCATGATGAATCAAACTTTTCAGAAGAGTCGCGGGCATTTTTGCGCTTTTTTATGGCACACTTTGACAGCTGCGCAAAAGCTCAGTTTGCCGTGGGTGAAATGAAGCATATGAATATAACTCCCCATATGCTGGATGAATTGATAAAGCTTTGTGGCGAAAATATTATTACAGCAGAGCAAAAGTTAGAAATTAAAAAGCACAGCCCGCAGATGTGCCTTTATATAAAAAAATCAGGCAGCTCATATGTAATGCGGCTTTCGAACAGCGATTTCGTATTGCTTAAAGGATACAGTAGGCTTTATATAATACGTGACGAAAAGCTTTATGAGTGTGACGAAAGCTTTTCATGGGCTTGTTCTGAGTTTTTGACGCAGATATGTGTAAAAGAGCAACTAAGCATTGGCGAAGATGATATGCAAGCATTTTATAATAATGTTATTGTAAGCATTTTGCCGTTTATAAACATAAGAACGTCAGAAGATTTAGAAGGCTTTATGCCTAAGCCTTTAGAGTCTAAAATTTATTTTGACCGAGAGCGCACTGGTCGCATAACAGCAAGGCTGAAATTCAGCTATGGCGATGAAGAATATGACGCGTATGATAAAAACAGAGAGCTCAAAACGGTGGGCAACCTTCGTGCAGAGTTGCTGGTTCAAACAGTTTTGGAACGGTTTATGCAGGGCATAGAAGAAGATAGCGGATATGCCTATATATATCGTGATGATGAAAAACTATATACACTTTTAACTGATGGCATAGATATCTTGCGCAAGTACGCTGAGGTTTTTGCTACTGAAAGTTTTAAAGGAATTAAGATTAAGACTGCACCCTCTGTCGGAGTGGGAGTAAGGCTTGATTCGGATTTGTTAAGTTTGAATATTTTGCTTGACGGCTTCGAAAGACAAGAGCTTGCCGGAGTGCTTGATTCGTATAAACAACGCAAGAAGTATCACAGATTAAAAGACGGCTCGTTTATAGATTTAAAACAAGGCTCGCTATCTGAGCTTGCGTCGCTTACAGCCGGATTGCATCTTGCGGCAGAATCGCTTTCTGACGAGATAATCGCAGTTCCGAAATTTCGCGCAATGTACTTAGACCGCGTGCTTAAAGAAAGTGCTCACCTGCATTATGAACGTGGTGGCGGATTTAAAGAAATGATAATGAGCATTCGTGATTCTCAGGATACGCATTATGCTGTTCCATCGAGTCTTAAACATATCTTGCGCAATTATCAGAAGCATGGCTTCAGGTGGCTTAAAACTTTGCTAAGCTATGGATTTTGCGGAATTTTAGCGGATGACATGGGTCTTGGAAAAACTCTTGAGGTAATATCATTGCTTTTATCTGAAAAAGAGGAAAAGAGTAAAGTGTCGGCTTTGGTAGTGTGCCCGTCATCTTTGGTATTAAACTGGGATAACGAAATTAAAAAATTTGCCCCTGAGCTTTCGTCACTTGCACTAATCGGCTCGGCTGAGGAAAGGGAACAAAAACTTGAACAAATTGAGAATTATGATATTGTAATAACCTCGTATGAGCTTTTAAAAAGGGATTTAGAAAGCTACAGAAAGCATATTTTTGATTTTGAAATAATTGACGAAGCGCAATATATTAAAAATTTCAGAACGCAAAATGCAAAGGCGGTAAAAGCGATTTCAAGCAAAAGCCGAATAGCACTTACCGGCACACCTATTGAGAACAGCCTGGCAGAGCTATGGTCTATTTTTGACTTTTTAATGCCTGACTTTTTGTTCTCGTATGCACATTTTAAAAAGAATTATGAGTCCCCTATAATAAAAGAAAAAGATGAAGATGCTTTAAATGACTTGCGTAAGATGGTATCGCCTTTTATTTTGCGAAGATTAAAAAGCGAAGTGTTAAAAGAATTACCCGAAAAAACCGAAACGGTGGTATATGCGCAGTTCGGTCAAGAGCAGGAAAAGATATATTCGGCAAATCTTGCCGAAATGAGAGCAGAGCTTGAAGAAGCTCTTAGCGATTCGGATTTTTCGAAAAATCGTTTTCATATACTTGCTATGCTTACAAGGCTTCGCCAGCTTTGCTGTCATCCGTCTTTGGTTTATGAAAATTATAAAGACCAAAGTGCTAAATGCGAAACCTGTATGGAATTAATTGAAAACTCGATTGAATCGGGACATAAAATTCTTGTATTTTCGCAGTTTACGTCAATGCTCGACATTTTGCAGCAGGAGCTGACTGAACGAAAAATTCCGTTTTATCTTATTGAAGGAGCTACAAAGCACGAAGAAAGAGTGCGTCAGGTCGAAAGGTTTAACAACGACAACACTCCTGTGTTTTTAGTTTCGTTAAAAGCAGGCGGAACTGGTCTTAATCTTACGGGGGCAGATATTGTAATTCACTATGACCCATGGTGGAATTTAAGTGTTCAGAATCAGGCATCTGACCGTGCTCACAGAATAGGACAAAAAAATCATGTGCAGATATTTAAGCTTATAGTAAAAGACAGTATTGAAGAAAAAATATTAAAACTGCAAGAGAAAAAAGCAGAACTTGCGGACAGCATTATAAAAGAGGGTGACCAACTGCTTTCGGCAATGGACAAAGATGAGATTTTAAGGTTATTTGAGTAAAAAATTTAAAAGAGAGGTATTATTATGCCTATTATCCATCCGTTCGGACCACTTTACGATTCGAACAGCAAAATTTTAATACTCGGTTCGTTCCCGTCCGTTAAATCGCGTGAGGAAAATTTCTTTTACGGGCATCCGCAAAATCGATTTTGGAAGGTTTTAGCAAATGTTTTAGACTGTGATGTTCCTGCTACAATCGACCAAAAACGAGCGATGCTTTTAAATAACGGGATAGCCCTTTGGGATTCACTTGCCTCGTGCGATATAGTGGGGTCGGCTGATTCTACAATAAAAAATCCTGTGGCAAATGATTTGTCTCCTATTTTTAATGAGGCAAACATAAGGCTTTTGTGTTTTAACGGCAAAAAATCGGAAGAAATATATAATAAATATTCTAAAATTAAATATCCGGTAGAAAGTTGTTGCCTTCCTTCGACCAGTCCCGCAAATGCGGGATTCAGCCTTGAATGGCTTTCTGAGGCTTGGGGAAATGCAATTTTACCGGTTTTAAAAAATAAATTTTAAAAATTTTAAAAAAACTGTTTACAAATCAGTTTTAATGTGTTATAATAATTTCCGAGTAGATATACTCATAAATTTACCTACCCCCCCTTTCATATAGTACCATAAACCGTGCCGGCGTTGCGATTGCAATGTCGGTATTGTTTTTTACCCATTTTTGGCGGTTTTATAAATAAAATGGAATTTTTTTAAAATATTATTTGTAATTTGTGATAAAATATGTTACACTAATATAGTATGGGTTATCTGTACTTACTAAATTTAAGATTAAAATAATATCAAATATGACGAGGAGGACACAGAAATGGCAAAAAAAATGAAAACTATGGATGGTAACTTTGCCGCTGCGCATAATGCCTATGCATTTACTGAAGTAGCGTCAATTTACCCCATTACTCCTTCATCTACAATGGCGGAATACGTAGACGAATGGAGCGCAAAAGGTCAGAAAAATATTTTTGGACAGACTGTTGATGTTTGCGAAATGCAATCAGAGGCAGGTGCAGCCGGTGCAGTTCACGGCTCTTTACAGGCCGGTGCGCTTACCACCACATTTACAGCATCTCAGGGACTACTTTTGATGATTCCGAATATGTACAAAATGGCGGGTGAGTTGTTGCCTGCAGTATTCCACGTAAGTGCACGTGCAATTGCAGCTCACGCACTTTCAATTTTTGGTGACCATCAGGACGTTATGGCTTGCCGTCAGACAGGCTTTGCTATGCTGGCATCAGGCAGCGTTCAGGAAACAATGGACTTAGGCGGTATTGCACATTTAGCTGCAATTAAAGGTCGTGTTCCGTTCCTGCATTTCTTTGATGGATTCCGTACTTCTCACGAGGTACAAAAGGTTGAGGTTATGGATTATAATGACCTTGCAAAATTAGTTGATTATGATGCAATTAAAGAATTTAAAGACAGAGCTTTAAATCCTGAGCATCCTGTTCTTCGCGGTACTGCTCAGAACCCTGACATCTACTTCCAGGGAAGAGAAGCTTCTAATAAATATTATGAGGCGATTCCGGATATCGTTGCTGATTATATGAAAGAAATCAGCAAAATTACCGGCCGTGAATACAAACCGTTTAATTACTACGGTGCACCTGATGCAGAACGTGTTATCGTAGCTATCGGTTCTGTATGTGAGGCTATTGAAGAAACTGTTGATTACCTTAACGCAAAAGGCGAGAAGGTCGGTGTTATTAAGGTTCACTTATACCGTCCGTTCTCTTCAAAATATTTCTTCGATGTACTGCCGAAAACTGTTAAGAAAATCGCAGTACTTGACAGAACAAAAGAGCCCGGCTCATTGGGTGAACCGCTTTATCTTGATATCTGCAACCTGTTCTACGGAAAAGCAGATGCTCCGGTTATTGTTGGCGGACGTTTCGGACTTGGTTCTAAAGATACCACTCCGACTCAGATTGCTGCAGTTTACAAAAATCTTGAGGCGGATACTCCGAAAAACGGATTTACTATCGGTATCGTAGACGATGTTACAAATCTTTCTCTGCCGCTGGGCGAAAAAATCAATGCTGCTCCTGAGGGAACTACACGTTGTAAGTTCTGGGGCTTCGGCTCTGACGGTACTGTTGGTGCTAACAAAGACGCAATTAAAATTATTGGTGACAACACAGACCTTTACGCACAGGCTTACTTTGATTACGACTCTAAAAAATCGGGCGGCGTAACAATGTCTCACTTGCGTTTTGGTAAAAAACCGATTAAGTCTACCTATCTTTTGGATGAGGCTGACTACATTGCTTGCCACAAGCCTTCTTACATCTATCAGTATGAAGTATTAGAAGGACTTAAAAAAGGCGGTACTTTCTTGCTCAACTGTGTATGGACACCTGAAGAGCTTGAAGAAAAATTACCGGGTAATGTTAAAAAATATATTGCTGAAAACGAAATTGATTTCTATATTATAAACGCTGTTGAAATCGCTTCTTCTATCGGCTTGGGCGGCAGAATCAATATGGTAACACAGGCAGCATTCTTTAAGCTTGCTAACGTTATTCCGATTGACGAGGCTGTTCCGCTGTTAAAAGATGCTATTAACCGCACCTACGGCAAAAAAGGTCAGAACATCGTTGATATGAACTGTCAGGCAGTTGACAAGGCTTTAGATGCTCTTGTTAAGATTGATGTTCCGGCAAGCTGGAAAGATGCTAAAGTAGAAGATGTTACATCTGACGGCATCCGTCCTGATTTTGTTAAGAAAATTGCAGATCCTGTAAATGCTCAGCAAGGTAACAAATTACCTGTAAGTACATTTGTAGGCATTGAAGACGGTACCTTCGAGCAGGGAACTGCACGTTATGAAAAACGTACAATCGCAGTTAATGTTCCACAGTGGATTCCTGAAAACTGCATTCAGTGTAATCAGTGTTCTTTAGTATGTCCGCACGCAACAATCCGTCCGTTCCTTTTAACTGAGGAAGAGGCAGCTAAAGCTCCAGAGGGTATGGTTGTTAAAGATGCAAACGGACCTCAGCTTAAGGGTCTTAAATTCCGCATTCAGGTTAGCCCACGTGATTGCGCAGGCTGCGGTGTTTGTGCTCAGGTTTGTCCGGCTAAAGAAAAGGCATTGGTTATGAAGCCGGTTGACGAAATGGTAGAAAAAGAATCTGCTAACTGGGATTACACATCTGACCTTGAAATCAGAGATAATCTTATGGATAAAACAAGCATTAAGGGCTCGCAGTTTGCTCAGCCGCTCTTAGAGTTCTCGGGTGCGTGCGCAGGCTGTGGAGAAACTCCTTATATCAAGCTTATTACTCAGCTGTTCGGTGACCGTATGATGGTTGCAAACGCAACAGGTTGTACTTCAATTTGGGGCGGTAGTGCACCGAGTATGCCGTACTGCAAGAACAAAGAGGGTAAAGGTCCGGCTTGGGCTAACTCACTCTTTGAAGACAATGCAGAGTTCGGTTTAGGTATGGTTTTAGCTGTTAAAAAGGTTAGAAAGACCTTAAAAGAACGCATGGAAGAAGCAATTGAAGCTGGCATCCCCGCAAAGCTTGCTGATGCATTCAAGGCTTGGATTGCTGGCATGGATGATGCAGCAGCATCTAAAGCTGCAGCAGACGAAATTGTTGCTCTGTTAAAAGATGCTGACCTTTCATCTGATGCATTAAAAGAAATCAACGACCGCAAAGACTTCCTTGTTAAACGTTCACAGTGGGCGTTCGGTGGCGATGGTTGGGCGTACGATATCGGCTACGGCGGCTTAGACCACGTTTTGGCATCGGGCGAAGATATCAATATCTTTGTTGTTGATACCGAGGTTTATTCAAATACCGGCGGTCAGTCTTCTAAATCTACACCGACTGCGGCAGTTGCAAAATTTGCGGCATCAGGTAAGAGAACTAAGAAAAAAGACCTTGGTATGATTGCTACAACCTATGGTTATGTATATGTTGCTCAGATTGCTTTAGGTGCTAATATGGCGCAAGCAATTAAAGCTATTAAAGAGGCAGAGGCTTATCCGGGTCCGTCACTTGTTATTGCTTATGCTCCGTGTATTAACCACGGTATTAAGGCAGGTATGAACAATACCATCGGCGAAGAAAAGAAAGCTGTTGAAGCAGGCTACTGGCATCTGTGGAGATATGATCCGCAGCTCAAAGCTGACGGCAAGAATCCGTTTATTTTAGATTCAAAAGAGCCGACCGGAAGTGTTCGTGAGTTTATGGAGGGTGAAAACCGTTACCTCTTGCTCCAACGTTCGTTCCCGGCTATCGCAGAGCAGTTGTTCGATAAAGCTGAAAAAGACTTGCTCGAAAGATACGAAAACTATAAGAGAATGGCAAATAACTAAAAATAATTTGGTGCCGTTTGTGCATATTGCACAAACGGCACTTTTTTTATGCAATATGCACAAAAACCATAGAGCTTTTTCTAGCTTGGGATGGATAAGTTGTAATAGACAATAATTTTTTTAAATGTTATAATTTAAGAGGGTATTTGTGTGCAAAAATGTGAAAAAATTAACAAAATGGGGTTTGCACGCGAAATCTTCGGTTATTCGAGATTAATTATCAAGGAGGTAAATAAATTGAGTGAGAAGACAGGGGTTGCTTTTTCGGAAACCAAAGAACAGGCACAAAAGCTTAGTGCGGTAATCGAAAAGCACAAAAATGAAAACGGCGCACTTATTCCGGTTCTGCATGAGGCTCAGGAAATTTACGGCTATTTGCCGATTGAGGTTCAGCAGAAAATTGCAGAGGGCCTTAATGTATCTATGGCAGAAATATATGGTGTTGTTACATTCTACACCCAATTTTCGGTAAATCCCAAGGGCAAATATAAAATTGGTGTTTGCTTGGGAACTGCCTGCTATGTTAAAGGTTCGGGAAATATTTTGGATAAAATTAAAGAAAAACTTGGTATTGACGTTGATGAATGCACACCTGACGGTAAGTTTTCAATTGATGCTACCCGTTGTATCGGTGCATGCGGCTTGGCACCCGTAATGACCATAAATGATGATGTTTACGGTCGTTTGGTTCCTGAGGATATTGACGGAATTTTAGAAAAATATATGTAATTTAATCGGTTTAAACTTAAAAATCTTTCTATTAATTAGGAAAGAAAAAAGTGAATGAAAAGAGGTCTTAGAATGAAGAGCTTATCCGAACTTGGTTTAATAAAAGATAAAAAGAAAGATTATGTTAATCTTCGCTTGGAAGATAAAGCCGACGCAAAAGCATCGGCAGGGGAGTCTAAAGTAAGGGCTCATGTTTTAGTCTGTGGCGGTACAGGCTGTACCTCGTCAGGCAGTCAGAAAATAATTCATGAGTTTGAAAATCAGATTACAGCAAACGGAATTGCAGAAGAGGTTAAGGTTATTAAAACCGGCTGTTTCGGTCTTTGTGCATTAGGTCCGATTGTTGTTGTATATCCTGAGGGTGCTTTTTACAGTATGGTTAAGGTCGAGGATGTTGAAGAAATTGTAAAAGAACACTTAGTAGGTGGTCGTATTGTTAAGCATCTTCTTTATGATGAAACAGTTGAAAACGACTCGATTAAATCTTTAAACGAGGTTAATTTCTATAAAAAACAGCGTCGTATTGCACTTCGAAACTGCGGTGTTATTAATCCCGAGGATATCGAGGAGTACATAGCTATCGACGGTTATCAGGCTTTGGGAAAAGTACTTACAAGTATGACTCCTGAGCAGGTTATTGAAGAGGTTAAAGAATCCGGTCTGCGCGGCCGCGGCGGTGCAGGTTTTTCAACCGGTATGAAATGGATGTTTACTGCACGTGCAAACGGTGAAAACGGCAAATATGTTTGCTGTAATGCCGATGAAGGTGACCCGGGTGCTTTCATGGACAGAAGTATTTTAGAGGGTGACCCGCACGCGATTATCGAAGCAATGGCAATTGCAGCTTATGCAGTTGGTGCTGACCAGGGTTATATTTACATACGTGCTGAATATCCGATTGCGGTTAAACGTTTGCAGATTGCAATTGACCAGGCTAAAGAATACGGTCTTTTGGGCGAAAATATTTTTGGTACTGATTTTAAATTTAATCTTGATATAAGACTTGGTGCAGGAGCATTTGTGTGCGGTGAAGAAACTGCGCTTATGACTTCTATCGAGGGTCATCGCGGTGAGCCGAGACCGAGACCGCCGTTCCCGGCAAATAAAGGTCTGTGGCAGAAGCCTACTTTATTAAATAACGTTGAAACCTATGCAAATATTACTCAGATTATTAATAACGGTGCAGAATGGTTTAAATCCATCGGAACTGAAAAAAGTAAGGGTACTAAAGTTTTTGCTCTGGGCGGTAAAATTAAAAACACCGGTCTGGTTGAAATCCCGATGGGAACAACTCTTCGTGAAATCGTTGAAGAAATTGGTGGCGGTATCCCGAACGGAAAGAAATTTAAAGCTGCTCAGACGGGCGGACCTTCGGGCGGATGTATTCCGGCATCGCTTATTGATATAGAAATTGATTACGATTCACTTATCCAAATTGGCTCAATGATGGGCTCGGGCGGTCTTATCGTTATGGATGAGGATACCTGTATGGTTGATATCGCTAAATTCTTCTTAGAGTTTACGGTTGATGAATCCTGCGGTAAGTGTACACCGTGCCGTGTGGGAACAAAACGTATGCTCGAGATTTTAGACCGAATAACAAAGGGCAAAGGAACTTTAGAGGATTTAGACCGTTTGGAAGTTTTGGCAGACAGCATTAAGTCTTCTGCTTTGTGCGGTCTGGGTCAGACAGCACCCAATCCTGTTTTGAGCACTCTTCGTTATTTCCGTGATGAATATGTTGCTCACGTTGTTGATAAAAAATGTCCTGCAGGTGTATGTAAGGACCTCTTAAGTTATAAGATTGATGAAGCTAAATGTAAGGGTTGCGGAATCTGTGCTAAAAATTGTCCTGTTGGGGCAATCAGCGGTCAGGTTAAAAATCCGTACCACATCGATCCTGCCGTTTGCGTAAAATGCGGCGTTTGTATGTCGAAGTGCCCGTTTAAGGCAATTTCGAATAAATAACAAAGGAGGGGAAAACGAATATGGAAATGGTAAACATTAAAATTAACGGGGAAGCGATAAGCGTCCCGAGTGATTATACAATTTTGCAGGCTGCAAGACAGGCGGGAATTGATATTCCTACACTCTGTTATTTAAAAGGAGTAAACGAAATCGGTGCCTGCCGTATGTGTCTCGTTGAGGTTAAGGGTGCAAGAGGTCTTGTTACCGCTTGTGTGTATCCTGTAAACGAGGGTATGGAGGTGTTTACAAACACCGAAAAAGTACGTGTTGCAAGAAGAACAGTTTTAGAGCTGACCTTGTCTAACCACGAAAGAAAATGCTTAACTTGCCCAAGAAATCAGAACTGTGAGCTTCAGAGATTGGCAGATGAGCTTAATGTAACAGATATTGCGTTTGAGGGCGAAATCTCAAAGCACGAGATTGACGATATGTCGCCGTCAATCGTTCGTGACAATAACAAATGTATCCTTTGCCGTCGATGCATCAGCACTTGTAAAAAGATTCAGACAGTTGGTGTAATTGATGCACAGGGTCGTGGATTTGCTACAAAAATAGGCTGTACCTTTGATAAGTCGTTAAATGATACCGACTGCGTAATGTGCGGTCAGTGTATCGCTGCTTGCCCTGTTGGTGCTCTTTATGAAAAAGACAGCACAAAGGCAGTATGGGCAGCTTTGGCTGACGAAACAAAACACGTTGTAGTTCAGACTGCTCCGGCAGTTCGTGTAGCTTTGGGTGAAGAATTTGGTATGCCAATCGGAACACGTGTTACCGGTAAAATGGCAACTGCACTTAAAAAGCTTGGCTTTGACAAGGTGTTTGATACTGACTTCGCGGCTGACCTTACCATTATGGAAGAGGGAACAGAGTTAATCGGTCGTATCAAAGAGGGCGGCAAGTTCCCGATGATTACATCCTGTAGTCCGGGTTGGGTTAAGTTCTGTGAGCATAACTTCCCTGACTTATTAGATAATCTTTCAACCGCAAAATCACCGCACGAAATGTATGGCGCAATTATAAAATCCTACTATGCAGAAAAAGAAGGTATTGACCCTAAGGATATTTTCGTGGTTTCGGTTATGCCTTGTACTGCTAAAAAATTCGAAAGCCAAAGAGAAGAGCTTAAAGGAACGGGATATCCTGATGTTGATGCAGTTTTAACAACTCGTGAGCTTGCTAAAATGATTAAAGAAGCTCGTCTTGATTTTGAAAAACTGCCTGACTCGGGATTTGATAATCCGTTTGGAGAGGCAGCAACCGGCGCAGGTGTTATATTCGGTGCAACCGGTGGTGTTATGGAGGCAGCTCTTCGTACCGTTTCTGAGGTGCTGACGGGTAAATCCTTTGACGAGATTGAATATACTGCGGTTCGCGGTATTGAAGGAATTAAAGAAGCAACTGTTACAATCGGTGATTTAGATGTTAAGGTTGCTGTAGCACACGGTCTTGGCAATGCCCGCGCGTTACTTGAAAAGGTAAGAAGCGGCGAGGCAGATTATCACTTTATAGAGATAATGGCTTGCCCCGGTGGATGTGTAACCGGCGGCGGACAGCCGATTCAGTCAGCTAAGGTTAAAGCCGAAATTGACCTTAAAGCAGCAAGAGCAAAGGCAATTTATGACGAAGACCGTAGCTTGCCAATCAGAAAATCACATGAGAATCCGTTTATTAAGATGCTCTATGATGAATATTTAGGCGAGCCTTGCGGACATAAGTCGCATAAGCTGTTGCATACACATTATGTAAAGAGAGATAAATATTAAAATAGTAGGGACTGTAGCAAAATGCTACAGTCCCATTTCATTTACATATTACCAAGAATCTCCTTGCATT
Organism: Clostridia bacterium; assembly: GCA_045595745.1. Lineage (GTDB taxonomy): Bacteria > Bacillota > Clostridia > UBA1381 > UBA9506 > RGIG1666. Next base: position 12,714 of record JAZOBB010000053.1, read on the forward strand.
AACAAATTAAACTCAGCTTTTTTCTTAATAAATTTCGTTGTCCTCTTGATTAATGTACATTTCCTCTAGCTCAAGTTGTTTTTGCGTCAGCTGTTCAATTGTTTCTGCTACTGTGGCAGCTAATGAATAGTAAAGTTCTTTGTAATTTGTTTCTTCCATGGTTTTTCCTCCTCTAAATTAAAAAATGCGTGACTCCAATCGAAGCCACGCACGAAAAACGAAGCTTTGATTTCTGTTGTCACGCAGTTTCATACAAGCAGAAGTATGAAAATCCAAGCCTACGTTTTTACCAAACGTAAACTTCTGCTTGTTAAAATATTAAACTACGTGACAAATATATTATAACACAAATTTCAACATTTGTCCAGTATTTTTTACCAATTTATTCCAATTTATTTTTGGCGGTTTAAATAAAGAGGAATTAGATAATTTTAATAATTAATTTTTTATGTTTTATGACAATTGCACCTTGCAAGCTGTCGTTTTTTTTTGTATAATAATTAAGAATGGGTTTATTTTAGGAAAAGAGGTGCAAAAATGTCTAAAATAGGTTTTGATAATGACAAATATTTGCAAATGCAGTCAGAGCATATTAACAAACGAATTGCTCAGTTTGGCGGAAAGCTCTATCTAGAGTTTGGCGGAAAGCTGTTTGATGACTATCATGCGGCAAGGGTTTTGCCCGGATTTCAGCCTGACAGCAAGCTTAGAATGCTTTTGCAGTTAAAGGACAAGGTCGAAATAGTAATCGCCATAAATTCTGCAGACATTGAAAAAAACAAGCTGCGTGGCGATTTGGGTATAACCTATGATTTAGATGTTTTGCGTTTGATTGACTGCTTCAGACAAATTGGCTTATTTGTGGGCAGTGTTGTTATGACACAGTTTAGGGGTCAGCCTACGGCAGAGGCTTTTCAAAGAAGATTAGAAATGCTTGGTGTTAAGGTTTACAGACACTATCCTATCGAGGGCTATCCGTCAGATATCCCTAAAATTGTGAGTGACGAGGGTTACGGCAGTAATGAATATATCGAAACCAGCCGAGAGCTTGTTGTTGTTACAGCTCCCGGACCGGGCAGCGGCAAGATGGCAACCTGCCTTTCTCAGCTCTATCATGAGCATAAGAGGGGTATTCAGGCAGGATATGCGAAGTTTGAAACCTTCCCAATTTGGAATTTGCCGCTCGGACATCCTGTAAATCTTGCTTATGAGGCTGCAACAGCAGATTTAAATGATGTTAATATGCTTGACCCGTTTCATTTAGAGGCATACGGTGAGACTACCGTTAACTATAACCGCGATGTAGAGATTTTCCCCGTTTTGCGTGCGATGTTCGAAAGAATTGTCGGAAAATGTCCTTATAAATCGCCTACCGATATGGGTGTTAATATGGCAGGTAACTGCATTGTTGATGACGAGGCAACAAAAGAGGCATCACAGCAGGAGATTATCCGTCGTTATTATACTGCTCTGTGCGAACAGAGAAAGGGTATAATCGGTGAAGATGTAGTTTTAAAGCTTGAAATTTTAATGAACAAGGCAGGAATTTCTCAGCATGACCGTCCTGTTATTGCACCTGCAATTCAAAAAGCTGCATTAACAGGTGCACCTGCGGCGGCAATGCAGCTGCCCGACGGTACCATTGTTACCGGAAAGACCTCGGATTTGCTCGGTGCATCATCGGCACTTTTGTTAAATGCGCTTAAAACTCTTGCGGGAATTGATGATGGTGCACATTTGATTTCGCCGGCTATTTTAGAGCCTATTCAGCACTTAAAGGTCGACCATTTAGGAAACCGAAATCCAAGACTTCATACTGACGAGGCACTTATTGCGCTTTCGATTTGTGCTGCAACGGACCACAGAGCAGAGCTTGCTATGGAACAGCTTGGTAAGCTACGCGGATGCGATGCTCATTCTTCGGTAATATTGTCGCATGTCGATGAAAAGGTTTTCAAAAGATTGGGAATTAATATTACTTGTGAGCCTAATTATAAGGTTAAACCTGTGGAGCATAGTTTGTCATAAATAATAAAACTGATGCCAAGTGCATCAGTTTTATTATTTGAACAGTTAAAATGTTTCGTTTTAATAAAAAATGGACTATAATAAAGTAAAGATAAAAATAACATCGTAAATAGGTGATAAAAATGAAAAAACTAATTACATTAGAAGATGTAAGAAAAAATCGTGATATTCGCACTTATATGGAGCGCGGAAATGAAAATCTTAAAGCAAAAGGATTTACAGAGCATTCGTTCATTCATGCAGAGCTTGTTGCAAAAAATGCCGCAGATATTTTAGAAACACTTGGCTATAGCGAGCGCGAGCAGGACTTGGCACGTATTGCAGGCTTTATGCACGATATAGGAAATACAATAAACAGAGAAGACCACGCTCAAAGCGGTGCATTAATTGCATTTCGATTGCTTTCAGATATGGGCATGGAGGCAGAAGAGGTTGCTATTATTATGTCTGCAATCGGAAATCACAACGAGGGTAGCGGAACTCCAGTAAACCCTGTGTCTGCCGCGCTTATTTTAGCAGATAAATCAGATGTGCGTCGCTCACGTGTGCGCAACAAGGACGTAGCAAATTTCGATATTCATGACAGAGTTAATTATTCTGCTACAAAATCTGAAATAAGTGTTGATAACGCACGTGGAGAAATAACTCTGAAACTGACTATCGACCCGGAGTTAAGCTCTATTATGGACTATTTTGAAATTTTTATGGAGCGTATGATGATGAACAGACGTGCTGCGCTTTTATTAAATATGAAGTTTTGTCTTGTTATTAACGATACAAAATTAATGTAATGTGCGAAAAAACGACAGAAAATTTTTTAAAACTCTTGACCGAATGAATATTATCATATATAATATTAACATTAATAAAATAGGATAGCTATGTGAAATACATATGATGCAAGCATCACAGGAGGTTGCAAAATGATAAAAGTAGCAATAATGGGCTTTGGTACAGTCGGCTCGGGTGTTTATGAAATTATACGCAACAATGCATCCGGCTTAGAGCGTAAATCCGGTCAGAAAATTGATATTAAATATATTTTAGATATCAGAGATTTTGAGGACCATCCCGAAAAGAATTTGTTTACTAAAAACTTTGACGACATATTAAACGATGATGAAGTTAAGGTTGTTATCGAGGTTATGGGCGGTCTTAACCCCGCTTATGATTTTTCTAAAAAGGCTCTTTTGGCAGGGAAAAGTGTTATAACATCTAACAAAGAGCTTGTTGCAACCCACGGAACAGAGCTTTTAAAAATTGCTGAAGAGAAAAACTGCAACTATTTATTTGAAGCATCGGTTGGCGGCGGTATTCCGATTTTACGTCCGCTTAATCAGTGTATGGCAGCGAATAATGTAGAGACTGTTTACGGGATTTTAAACGGTACGACTAACTATATTCTGACAAAAATGTTTAAAGAAGGTGCTGCTTTTTCAGAGGCACTTGCTCAGGCACAGGAGCTTGGTTATGCAGAGCGCAATCCCGAAGCAGATGTTGAGGGTCACGATGCCTGCCGTAAAATTGCAATTTTAGCATCACTTGCATCGGGTAAATTTGTTGATTATAAAAATGTTGCAACTGAAGGTATAACAGCTATCACAAAAAATGACGTTGCTTTTGCATCGAAAATAAACAGTGTTATTAAATTAGTAGGATATGCAAAATTTGACTCAAATGGCAAGGTTTATGCACGTGTGTGTCCTATGGTTATTTCAAAAGAGCATCAGATGTCAGACGTAAGCGATGTGTTTAACGCAGTAATGGTACACGGCGACTTTGTAGATGACGTAATGTTTTATGGTAGAGGCGCAGGTAAGCTCCCGACTGCAAGTGCAGTTGTTGCTGACGTTGTTGATGCTGTTAAGCATCTTGAAAGACGCGTTATGATAAAATGGGAAGAGCCTGGCGAAAACATTATGCTTGACCCAATGGAAATTCCTACAAAATATATGGTAAGAACAACAAATTCTATGCTTGTTAACGGCTTTATCGGTGCAAGTATGATTGGAAACTGTAAAGGCGAAAACGGCACAGAATATGCATTTGTAACCGGCTTTGTAACTGAAAAACAGTTGAAAGAAAAATTGGGAGCTGCTGACAGCTTTATAAGAATGCTGCCGGAGGCTTAAAAGATGGCAAAGGTTAAAGTAAGAGCACCGGCAACGACTGCAAATATGGGTGCAGGCTTTGATTCTTTAGGTGCGGCACTTAAATTATATAACTATGTTGAGGCAGAAGAGACAGAAAGTGGTCTTTTAATTGAATATACTGACCAGGCATCTGCCTTTTTGCCAACAGATGAAAGAAATCTTGTTTATAAGTCGATGAAGTATCTGTTTGATGCGGCAGGCTATCGCATCGGCGGCTTAAAACTAACACTAGAAAATAATATACCGGTAACGCGCGGCTTGGGCTCAAGCTCTGCTTGTATTGTAGGGGGGTTAATTGCGGCAAATGAGCTTAGCGGCAAGCCTTTTTCAAAAAGAGAGCTTATGTGTATGGCAGCAAAGCTCGAGGGGCATTCTGACAACTCGACAGCGGCTTTAGCCGGCGGATTTACAATTTCGGTATATGAAAATGAAGATATTTTTTATTATTCGCATCCGATAGGAGAGGATTTAAAGTTTGTTCTTTTAATTCCTGACTATGCGGTAACTACAAAAAAAGCACGAGGGACTTTGCCCGGACAGTATTCGATAAGAGATGTTAGCTTTAACATATCTCATGCGGCTTTAACTGTTGCGGCAATGCTGTCGGGCGAATATGAAAACCTTTTGTGCGCGGTTGATGACAGAATTCATGAGCCGTACAGAAAAACCTTTATTGAAGGATATCAAAAAATCCATAACCGCTTAAAAAGCTATGGAGCACTGGGGACATATATCAGTGGCTCGGGTCCGACAATGATTTCTCTCGTTGAGGGCGATGATGCAGAGAGCTTTATGGCGGATATGCAGGAATATATGAAAAAGTCGCATCCTGCCTGGCAAATAATGCTTGCGGAGGCAGACAACGAGGGCGCAATGCTTCTCGACTAAGAAATGGAGGGTTTACGTTGAGTTTAATCGTGCAAAAATTCGGCGGTTCGTCCGTTGCAAATGCCGAACGAGTTTTTAATGTTGCAGATATAATAACGAGCACATATAAAGAAGGTAACAATGTAATCGTTGTTGTATCAGCTCAGGGAGACACGACGGACGATTTAATCGCAAAAGCAAAAGAAATTAATCCGAATGCATCTAAAAGAGAAATGGATATGCTTTTGGCAACTGGTGAGCAGATATCTATATCGCTTTTGGCTATGGCTATTGAAAAGTTAGGCTTTCCGGTAGTTTCGCTTACCGGCTGGCAGGCAGGAATGAAAACCGATTCTAACTATTCTAACAGCCGTATAAGAAAAATAGATGCAGAACGCGTGCTGTTAGAGCTTGATAAGAAAAAAATTGTTATTGTGGCAGGATTCCAGGGTATTAACCGCTATGATGACATTACAACTTTGGGTCGCGGCGGTTCTGATACATCGGCAGTTGCACTAGCTGCTGCTTGTCATGCAGATTTGTGCGAAATTTATACTGATGTTGACGGTGTTTATACAACCGACCCGCGAATTGTTCCGGATGCAAAAAAATTAGATGAAATATCTTATGATGAAATGTTAGAACTGGCAAGCTTGGGTGCTAATGTACTTCATAACCGCTCAGTTGAAATGGCAAAAAAATATAATGTAAATCTTTGTGTACGTTCAAGCTTAACACGTGCAGAAGGTACAGTAGTTAAGGAGGCTGTAAAAGTGGAAGGTATGTTGGTCAGAGGTGTGACAAAAGATAATGATGTGGCGAGAATTTCGCTCTGCGGAATTGAAGATACTCCCGGAAAGGCATTTCGTATCTTCTCGCTTTTGGCAAAGAAAAGCATTAACGTTGATATTATTCTTCAGTCTATCGGACGCGAAAATAAAAAGGATATCAGCTTTACCGTTGCTCAGAGTCATATCGACGAAGCATTAAAGCTCATCGAGGATTCAAAAGATGTTATCGGCTATGAAACAGTAAGCTACACAACCAAGGTTTCAAAGGTTTCTATCGTTGGTGCAGGTATGGTTACAAATCCGGGTGTTGCAGCTAAAATGTTTGAGGCTTTATACGAGGCTCAGATTAACATTCATATGATTGCAACCTCTGAAATAAAAGTTTCTGTTTTGATTGACGAAGGAACAGAGGCAAAAGCTGTTAAAGCTATTCACGATAAATTCGAATTGGCATAATTTTAAAAGTAGGGCTGTAGCAAAATGCGCACACCACACAAGGCAAATAAAACGCATAACTAAGCCTTTTGATTAAAACAAAAAAGTTAAAATAACATAAAACTTAATGTGGGAATTCGTCATTTGACGAATTCCTTTTATATATTTTTATATAATTTTTTAAAAAATTATTGACAAATAAACCAAATAAATGTTATAATATCTGTTAGCCGCGTGTGAAGGGTCTAAAATGGATAAAATCCTACCCTTGTACAGTCATGTATCAGGCACAGCGAGCAAGGATGGAGGAGGTGCGCAAATGTACGCAATTATTAAAACCGGTGGCAAACAGTATAAAGTAAGCGAAGGTGATACACTTTACGTTGAAAAACTGGGTGTTAACGATGGTGACAAGGTTACTTTCAGCGAGGTTTTAGCAGTTGGAAACGGCGAGGCTATTAAAGTTGGTGCTCCTTATGTAGACGGTGCATCCGTTACTGCTAAGGTTGAAACTGCTGAGGGTAAAGGCAAAAAGGTTATTGTATTTAAGTACAAGCCGAAAAAGGGCAGTGCGAAGAAGCAGGGTCACAGACAGCCGTACACCAAGGTTGTTATTGAAAAGATCAACGCTTAATCGCTATGACAGAGATTAAAATTTATCGTGACCGAAACGGCGGGATTGTAAAATACACAGTGTCAGGGCATACAGGCTTTGACGAATCCGGAGCTGATATAGTTTGTGCGTCGGTTAGCACGGCAGCACTTACGGCATTAAACGGATTAACCGATGTGGTAAAAATTCATATCGGATATGAGGTGCGTGACGGATATTTAGAGTGTATTCTTCCGGCTGAGCTCAATGAGATAAGTCGGATAAAAGCAGATGTTCTGCTTGAAAGTATGCTACTTACGTTTCGGGATTTACACGAACAGTATGATGACTACATTTCTATTACCGAATTGGAGGTGTAACTAATGTTAAGATTGGATATTCAGCTTTTTGCACATAAAAAGGGTGTTGGTAGTACAAGAAACGGTCGTGACAGTGAGGCAAAACGTCTTGGTGTTAAACGTGCCGATGGTCAGATGGTTTTGGCAGGCAACATTCTTGTTCGTCAGCGCGGAACAAAAATTCATCCGGGCTTAAACGTTGGCAAGGGCGGCGACGATACCTTGTTTGCGCTTATTGACGGCAAAGTTAAGTTTGAGAGAAAGGGCCGCGATAAAAAGCAGGTCAGCGTTTATGAAGTAACTGCGTAATTGTTGTGTTGCTTTTAATACTCTCATTACTTTTCCCAAAAGGGAATACGTTGTTTATAAAAACCCAATCTGATAATCGGATTGGGTTTTTAGTAATTTAGTTATTCGGAAGGAGAAGGACATGGCAGTTTTTTCGATTTCTGATTTGCATCTTTCGTTAGGTGGAAACAAGCCTATGGAGATTTTTGGCGATGGCTGGAATGATTATGTCCGTCGCCTTGCGGATAACTGGAAAAAAACAGTAAAAGAAAATGATATAGTTTTGTTGCCCGGTGATATTTCGTGGGCAACATATTTAAACGAAGCGGTTACTGATTTTCGTTTTGTTCATGAATTACCCGGGATAAAAATAGTCACAAAGGGAAATCATGATTATTGGTGGGAAACTCTTAACAAAATGAATTCATTTTTAGAAAGTAACGGCTTTTTAAGTATCCGCTTTTTGCATAACAGCATTTATTATCATGAAGATGTGGCAATATGCGGAACAAAAGGATATCCTGACACCGGAGGGAAATTGCCGGCTGATGACAAAGAAGCCAAGCTTTATCTGCGAGAAACTGGCCGGCTTGAACGTGCATTAGAAGAAATTAAAAAAAGCGATGCACAAAAAATTATTGTAATGCTTCATTATCCACCGGGAAAAGATTCGGTTTTTGCTGAGCTTTTAAGAAAATATGAAGTGGATATTTGTGTATACGGTCATTTGCATGATAAAGCGCATGCGAATGCTTTGCAGGGGAACATTAAAGGTGTGGAATATAAGCTGGTTTCATGCGATTACTTAAAATTTAAGCCGTATAGGCTTTTATAAAATTTGACAACTGATTGAACGGGGGTGAGCATTTTGGCAACTGAAAATGAAACTGTATTAATTGAAAAAAGCAAGCAAGGCGATTTAGCTGCATTTGAACAATTAATTATGGATTATCAAAAAAAGATTGTTAATCTGGCATATCGTATGCTGGGAAACATGGCAGATGCCGAAGATGCCGCTCAGGATATTTTTGTTAGAGTATTCCGTTCGATTTCAGGTTTTAATGAAAAAGCCGCTTTTTCTACGTGGCTTTACAGAATTGCTACAAATGTTTGTCTTGACCTTTTAAGAAGAAAAAAGAGACAAAATGAGCAAAATACTATAAGTATTCATCGCGGTGAAGAAAATGATGAATATGAACTGCCAATAGAGGATAACGGTCCGTCCCCGTATGAGCAGGCAAAAAGAAGCGCGGCTATGGAAGCACTGGAAAATGCATTAAAAAAGCTTGGCGAAGAACAAAGATTAGTTGTTGTTTTAAGGGATGTAAACGGACTGTCATATGAAGAAATAGCAGAGATAACGAATTGCTCTTTGGGAACTGTAAAATCAAGAATAAATCGTTCTCGCTTGATGCTTAGAAAACTTTTAGAGAATGATAAGGAACTTTTTTTATAATTTAAACGTCATATACTTGTAGAAATCGAAAGGAGTGGTCAAAAGTGAATAAATTAACCTGTAAAGACGCGTGTTTGCTTTTGTCCCTTTACATAGATGATATGCTTTCGGACGAGGAAATGACGCAGGTGCGTGAGCATTTAGAAGAATGTGACAGCTGTCGGAATGAATATATTTTGCTAAAGGGAATAATGGATAACAGCACACATCTAGAATGTCCGGAATTGTCTGATACATTTAAGACGGGGCTGCACGAAAAATTGTTACAAGAGTCGCAGCTTATGGAGAAACAACCTGATGAGGAAGAAAAGCCGGTTACTGTTGTGCCGTCAGTCAGAAAATGGAGAATTTATCCGTATATTGCGGCGGGTGCTGCAGCGATAGTTATTTCTGTTCTTGCACTTTCAAATTTGCCCGACAGCGATTCGTTTATATCTGATATGAAAAACGAAGTTGTCGAGTCTGCGATTCCGATGCAAACTCAGAATGCTGAGTCTGAAGAAAGTGTAGAGCCTGCTTTAGAGAGCAGTTCTCCTGAGCCGACTTCTGCAAATGATGAAACAAGTGAGCCGGCAGAAGACAACGAGGCAATTAATGCAGATGAACAGACTTTAGAAGTTAATAATGCTATGGTGACATCAGCTGATGAAGAAAAAAGTGATATTAAAGATGAGTTAAAGGCTGAGTCGGAAGAAACGATGCGCAGTCTGCCTAAAATGGCATCTTTTGAGGAAGATGTGGTAAACGAGGAAGTGCTTGAAGAAGATACAGATGGCGCAGAAAATGATATGGAAATTGCTGCAGTAAGCGGAGGCGGCAGTTCGGCAGCTATTGATGAAAAAGTAAGAGTAAGTGTTATATTTAGTTTTAATCATGATAGTATTGAGCAGGTACGCGAGGTAATGAGTGGTGTAAGCAGCAGAGGCTCTGTGTATGAAGTGCCGATTTCAAGTCTTTCTGAGTATGTTAGTCTGCTCGAGTCAATCGATGGCTATATTTCGCACAGGCAGGTTGAAGAGGATTATACTGCTGAATACGGCTTGCTTGAAAAAAATGGCGACAGATTCGGAAGAAAGGCTCAGATAGATGAGTATACGCAAAAAGCAACTATTATAATTGGAAGTTGAGAGTTTTAAAAGTATTTTTACAACGTCAAAACATCAGGTTTTGACGTTGTTTTTTTATTATAGTATTGAATTTAAGAAGAAAAAAAGATATAATATATTATAGATTAGTATGCGCAAAATGAGAAGGAGATACGAATGAAGGAAAAAATATATACTATACCTTTATCTGAGGCTTATGAAGAGGATTGCGAGTGTCCATTTTGTAAAATAGAGAAAAGACTTGAGCAAGAGGCGGTTGATTATGCGTTGGGGGCATCTATGATGGAGCCCGACAGCCGTGTTAATTCGAACGAAAAAGGATTTTGCCGCAGGCATTTTGAACAAATGTCTAAAAAACAGGGCAAAAGTCTTAGCTTAGCTTTGGTTTTAGATACACATTTAGCTCGTGTTACCCAGCGAATGGAAGAAATAGCAGATAAAAAAACAACGGGCGGTCTTTTTAAAAAGGGTGTAGCAAAACACGAAGAAATGACAGATTTGCTAAAAGGTATTGAGGGTACTTGCGTAATTTGCGAAAAGCTGGAGTCGACTTTAGAAAAATTTGCCTGCACTTTTTGGGAGCTTTATAAAAAAGAAAGCGACTTTCATACCAAGGTTAATAACAGCAAAGGCTTTTGTCTTCCACATTTTGAGCTGCTTTTGCGTATGGCGGATAAAGAATTGTCGGGCAAAAGCTTAGAGGAATTAACAGCGGAATTAATGCAGATAGAAATTGAAAATCTAAAGCGGGTAAATGAAGATGTAAACTGGTTTACCAAAAAGTTTGATTACCGATACAACGATGCACCGTGGAAAAATTCAAAAGATGCACCGCCGAGAACTATAGAAAAAATATCAAAATTTATGGGTCAGGGCGAGGATATAAAATAGTGGGGTAATATTATGAATTTGATTTTGGGTGTTACAGGCGGCAGCGGATGCGGAAAAAGTAATTTTTGCCGTGCGCTTGCAGAGAAGGGTGCTTATGTTATCGATGCCGATTTGGTGGCTCGTGACGTTGTGCGACCGGGGGAGAATGCTCTTTTAGAAATCGAAAAGGAGTTTGGCAAAGAATATATTTTGCCAAACGGTGAGCTTGACCGAAAAAAGTTGGGAGCTTTAGTTTTTTCTGATTCTGATAAGCTTAATATCTTAAATCAAATTACTCATAAATATATTATAAAAGAGATTAAAAAAAGACTTGATGAATTGCCTTGTGGTTTAAAGGTAATTGATGCGGCCGTGCTGTTTGAAAGCGGGTTGGCTGATATTTGCGACAGAACATTATGTGTGTTGGCAGACAGAAAAACAAGAGCTAAAAGAATAGCTGCGCGCGATAATTTAACATACGAGGAAGCCCAAAATCGTATAAATGCACAACAAAAAGATGATTTTTATCGTAGTCACGCAGATGATGTGATTTTAAATAACGGTTCAAAAGAAGAATTGGTTTTAGAGACTGAAAAATATTTTGAAAAATTGGAGAAACTGTTTTAATGAGCTTTAAAAAAATAATTAAAATTCCTATAATTATACTTATCATTATACTGGTATTTAATATAAGCATACATTTGGTGCGAGGATTTTTTCCGGCAAAATATGTTGACGAAATTAAAAAATATTCTGAAGAATACAGTGTGGACCCGTATCTTGTTATGGCGGTAATAAAGGCAGAAAGCAACTATCAAAAAGAGGCGGTATCCAATAAAGACGCATGCGGTCTTATGCAGATTACACCATCTACTGCTAAGTGGCTTGCTGAAAAAGCAGGTATTTCAGACTTTGAAGACGAGGATATTTATAGTCCCGAAATTAACATAAAGCTTGGGTGCTATTATTTGTCGTATCTTTATGATATGTATGCCGATACTAAGTGTATGCTTGCGGCATATAATGCGGGTAACGGAACGGTTGACAAGTGGCTTTCGGATTTTAATTATTCAACTGATGGAAAAACGCTTGAAAAAATCCCGTACAAAGAAACGGAACAGTATATTAATAAAGTAAATAACTACACCAAAATATATCGAATTTTATATCAAGTCAGAACGGGGCGTATGGTATGAAAGCTGTTAAGTATATAGCACTTGCTTTGCTGATTGTATTGATTGTAAGCCATGTTGCGTTTGAACCGAAAAAATGCGAAAAGACACAGTTTTGTTTAGATACAATTGTCACATTAACCGCATACGGCAAGGGTGCAGATGGAGCAATAGACAAAGCCTTTAACAGAATCAGCGAAATTGAGCAAAAGTTTAGTGCGTATTTAAAAGACAGCGAAATCTATAAGATTAATAATAGCTCTTATAATACCTTTGTTGAAGTCGATAAAGAGGTTTATGATTTAATCAATCGCTCTCTTGAGCTTTCGGATATGACCGAGGGTGCATTTGACATAACCTTAAAGCCCGTATCAGACCTTTGGGGCATTGGAACAGACAACCAAAGAGTGCCGACTGATGAAGAGATTAAATCGGCACTTAATAAAACAGGTTGGGAAAATGTGGTTTTAGATAAAAACTCCTATGCAGTTAAGCTTAAAAAAGAAGGAATGGCACTTGATTTGGGCGCAATTGCAAAGGGTTATGCATCTGACGAGGCGGCACGTGTTCTTAGTGAGTGCGGAATTAAAAATGCCTGCCTTGACTTAGGAGGCAATATTGTAGTTATGGGAGAAATGCCGCTTGGACTTTTTGAGTCAATCAGATATGGCAAAAGGTCGAGGCCGTTTACGATTGGTATTCAGGAGCCTGATGCACCGCGAGGACAATCGGGACAACCTGTTACAGTAGAAAACGGCTGTGTTGTAACCTCGGGCGATTATGAGAGATATTTTGAAGAAAACGGCGAACGTTATCATCACATTATTGACCCGAAAACAGGTATGCCTGCTAAAAGCGGTGTGCGCAGCGTGACTGTTATTGCAAAAGAGGGTACTACTGCTGATGCGTTGTCTACAGCATTTTTTGTTATAGGAAATGATGCAGACGATAAATGGAAAGAACATTATGAAACGGTTATATTCGCACGATAGCGGAGGGATAAAATTATGAGCAAAGCAAAATTTTTAATACTTGATGCGAACAGCATTATAAACAGAGCCTTTTACGGAATAAAGCTGTTAACCACAAAAGATGGAACATATACCAATGCGGTATATGGCTTTTTGACAATTTTATTTCGATATACAAAAGAAATAGAGCCTGACTATATTGCGGCGGCGTTTGACCTTAAGGCTCCTACGTTCAGACATAAAATGTATGACGCCTATAAGGCGACGCGAAAGGGAATGCCCGAAGAGTTAGTGCCGCAGATTCCTCTTATGAAAGAGGTTTTGTCGGCTATGAATATCCGCATTTTAGAAAAAGAGGGCTTTGAGGCTGATGATATTATAGGTACAGTTTCGAAAATGTGTGAAGAGCAGAATATAGAGTGCGATATTTTAACAGGTGACAAAGACGATTTGCAGTTGGCATCAGACACAAGCAAAATTTATCTTGTTACAACTCGTATGGGTAACACACAGACAGAAATTTTCGATAGCGAAAAAGTTATAGAAAAATACGGGGTAACTCCTAAAGAATTCATTGATGTTAAGGCGATTATGGGCGATACCTCTGATAATATTCCCGGGGTTAAGGGCATTGGCGAAAAGGGTGCTTTAAACCTTATTCAGACCTATCACGATTTGGAAACGGTTTACGAAAATGTTGAAAGCGGTGTGATTACAAAATCGACCAAAACCAAGCTTGAAGAAGGCAAAGACAGTGCGTTTTTAAGCAGAACTTTAGCAACTATTGACAGGAATGTGCCGCTTGATATTACTCTTTCTGATGCGGCGGTTACATCTTATGACAATGAAAGATTAGCAGAGATTTTTACACGTTTAGAGTTTAAAAGATTTTTAAAAGAATTGCCGACAATTGACGGTGGAGAGGTTGCGCCAATTATAAAAGAAGAATTTAAAGATGGCGAATATATTGATATTACAGATTCATCCGAGCTTAAATCTAAACTTGATACCGATAAAGAAGTTGCATATCTTTTGGATACAGACGGCGGTAAGGTTGTATTTTCATATGATGAAAATGCCTGCTTTAGCGCAGATTTAGACGGCGAGAATATAGATATCTGGCGCGAATTTTTTGAAAATGAAAATAAAATTAAAATTGCCCACAATTTTAAAGACGATATTATTTATCTTGACAAATTCGGTATTTTTCCCGTTGGAGTGCGTTTTGATACAGCAATCGGGGCATATCTTTTAGAGCCGTCTAAAAAAACCTATGATATTTCAGATTTGTGCTTTGATTTTTTAGGTGTAAATTTAGGTGATGCTGACAGCGGAAGTGTTCAGCTTTCGTTAGATATGATAGGCGAAGGCTTGGGCAAGGGATTAAATCGCAGAGCATTAATGCTTTTAAAGCTTGCCGAGTGGGAAGAAAAAGAGCTTGAAAAAACCGATGAGCTAAAGCTTTTTTATGATATTGAAATGCCGCTTGTTACAGTTTTGGCATCTATGCAGTTAGAGGGCTTTAAGGTTGACAGAGAAAAGCTTGAGGAGTTTGGCAAAGAATTGTCCGAAAACATTGATGTTTTGACTGAGCAGATTTATAGCCTTGCGGGCGGTGAATTTAACATTAATTCAACCAAGCAGTTAGGTGAGGTTTTATTTGAAAAGCTATCTCTGCCTGTGGTCAAAAAAACCAAAACAGGATATTCAACCAATGTTGAGGTTTTAGAAAAGCTTGCTGACAAGCATCCTATTATTAATTCTATAATAGAGTATCGAAAGCTTACAAAATTAAAATCAACCTATGTAGACGGATTGATTAGTGTTATAAATGAAAAAACCGGTAAAATCCATTCAAGCTTTAATCAGACTGTAACGGTAACAGGTAGAATATCGTCAACCGAGCCGAATTTGCAGAATATTCCTGTAAGAACAGAGCTGGGGCGCGAAATGCGTAAAATGTTTATTGCCCAAAGTGACGATTATGTTTTGGTTGATGCCGACTATTCGCAAATTGAGCTTAGGGTTTTAGCACATATTGCCGATGATGAAAATATGACAGAGGCATTTAAAAACGGCTTTGATATTCACAGAAGCACGGCGGCTAAAATTTTTGGCGTATCAGCAGACGAGGTTACAAGCGAAATGCGAAGTGCGGCTAAAGCTATTAATTTTGGTCTTGTTTATGGTATGGGCGAGTTTTCGCTTGCGCAGGATTTAAAGATAAGCTTAAAATCAGCAAAGGAATATATGAATGATTATCTGGGCAGTTATCCTAAGGTGCAAAAATATATGAAGGATACTGTAGAATTTGCCAAGGAAAACGGATATGTTAAAACTATGTTCGGACGCAGAAGAGCTATCCCTGAGATAAGCTCTAAAAACTTTCAGCTGCGTTCGTTTGGTGAACGCGTGGCTCTTAACACACCGATTCAGGGCAGTGCAGCGGATATTATAAAGCTTGCTATGGTGGCTGTGTATAAAAGTCTTAAAGAAAAAAATCTGCGTTCTAAATTGATTTTGCAGGTGCACGACGAACTGATTATCCAGGCTCATAAAGATGAGGTCGAACAGGTTAAAGAACTATTAAAAAACGAAATGGAAAATGTGTGCGCTTTATCTGCACCATTAGTAGCTGATATGAATGTTGGACGTAGTTGGTACGATACGAAATAGGAGGTATGAAGTGTCTTTTTCAGCAGATGTAAAAAAGGAGCTTTGCCGTATTGATGAAGAAAAAAGCTGTTGCGCTAAAGCAGAGCTTGCAGGAATTTTTGCGTTTTGCTCGATTGAGCGCGGCGGTGAGTTAATATTAAGAACAGAAAACGAGTTGGTTGCAAAAAGAGCTGCAGAGCTTTTAAAGCGTCTTTTTGCGATTAATGCGGAAACAGAGGTATCAAAAAGAGGAGCAAAAGGTGCGTTATATACTATAACCTTAACAGAAAATGCGGGTTTAAAAACGGTGTTATCCGGGCTTGGTCTTTATCAGAACAATATGATTAAATTTGCAATTGACCCGTTTTTAACTCAGCAGCCGTGCTGTGCACAGAGCTATTTGCGAGGAGCTTTTTTGGGCGGTGGTTCGGTAAATTCGCCTAAAAGGAGCTATCATTTCGAAATAGAAACACATTATTTCGGTTTAAGCCGTGACCTTTCGGCTCTTTTTTCAGACCTCGATTTTGAGGTGAAAACTGTTATGCGAAAGGGCAGCTATGTGTCATATATAAAAGACAGTGAAAAAATAGGTGATATTCTTGCGGTTATGGGTGCGACAGGGTCGATGATGGACCTTTACAATGCCAAAATAGAAAAAGAAGTTAATAATTCGGTAAACCGTAGAGTGAACTGTGATACGGCAAATCTTACAAAGACAGTTAATGCCGCGGTTGCACAGGCAAACAGCATACGCCAGCTGGTAGCCAAAAAAGGAGCAGAGGCAATACCCGAGCATTTAAGGGAACTTGCTGATTTAAGGCTTAGTTATCCTGAGGCAAGCTTGGCAGAACTGAGTGAAATGCTTAGCACACCCATAAGTAAATCGGGAGTAAATCATCGGCTTAAAAAGCTAATGGAGCTAGCTGAGCGACTATAATTAAAAGGAGCAATTTTATGACGCAGATAGGCAGAGTTGTTTCGGTATCGAGGGATGAGGCTAAAATAGAAGTGCGCAGAGCATCGGCTTGCGGAGAAAACTGCGCTATGTGCAAGGGTGGATGCATGCCGACAAAGCATATAGCAACTGTAAAAAATGCGGCAGGTGCCAAAGCGGGAGATATGGTAAGGATTGATACATCGGATAAAGATGTATTAAAAAGTGCATTTTTAGTTTATTTTTTGCCTGTTATGATTTTGTTTGTTTGCTATGGAATAGCGATTATAATATCTGATAATGAACTGATAGCGGCTGCTATAGCTCTTCTGGGATTTGTGGTTGGATTTTTTATTTTGCGTTTGGTTGACAGAAAAATTGCACCGATGCCTGAAATAACAAAAGTACTGTGATATTAAACAACGGATGGAGGAAGCATAATGGCACTTGACGGTGTGGCGGTATGTGCTTTAGTAAAAGAGTTCAGCGAAAAACTTGTTGGACTAAGAATAGATAAAATATATCAGCCTGAGCATGACGAAATACACATAACACTTCACGGCTTTGGCAATAATTATCGTTTGCTGTTAACTGCAAATGCAAATGTGGCAAGAGCCTGCTTTACAGAAGATTCAAAGCCTAATCCCGCTCAGCCGCCTATGTTTTGTATGCTTTTAAGAAAGCATTTGGGGGCGGGCAAAATTACAAGAGTGCATCAGCCGGGCTTTGAACGCGTTATAGAGTTTTGCATAGAAACCTATAACGAGTTGGGCGATATCGTTGTAAAAACCTTGGTTGTCGAGCTTATGGGCAGGCATTCAAACATAATTTTGGTTGATGAAAACGGCAGAGTTGCCGATTCGATAAAACGTGTAGATTTTTCGGTCAGCACGGTAAGACAGATTTTGCCGGGTGTTATCTATGAGGCTCCACCTGCACAGGATAAGATGAATCCAAAAGAAGCGACGACCTCTGAAATTTTAGATGTGCTTAAAGCTGCGTCTGAGGGTGAAAAGCTAGACCGTGTACTTTTATCATCGTTTGTTGGGGTAAGTCCTTTAATAGCAAGAGAAATATCGTTTAAAGCATTGGGGACATCTGATATTTATATGAGTGAGCTTGATTTTTCAAAGCATCTTGATGTTGCAACTCAGATGTATAACTTATTTTCAGATGTCAGTCAGGGAAAATTTTCGCCCTGTGTGCTGATAAATAAAGAGACAGGAAAGCTGATAGAATTTTCACCTATTGATATTTTGCAATATGGCGATCTGGCACAAAAAGAATATGCAGATTCGTTTGCGCATCTTGCAGACCGCTTTTATAAAGAACGCGATAAAAAAGAACGAATGGCACATCGTGCAGCACATCTTGTTAAGCTGGTTGCGACAAATATTGAAAGATGTGCAAAAAAACTGCATCTTCAGCAAAAAGAGCTTAATGATACCCAAAAAAAAGAAAAGTGGCAGCAGTATGGTGAGCTTATTACTGCAAATATTTATCGCATAGAGCAGGGTGCAGACAGTGTTGTAGTCCAAAATTATTTTGAGGAAGAAATGCCCGAGATAAGTATTCCGCTAGATGTAAGGCTCTCGCCATCGGCAAACGCACAGAAATATTATAAAAAATACAACAAGGCAAAAACTGCAGAGCAAGAGCTTACGCGTCAAATTGAACTGGCTAAAAGTGAGCTTGGCTATTTAGAAACCGTTGAAGAGGAGCTTGAAAAAGCCATAAGTGAGGCGGACCTTGCTGAAATATCAGATGAGCTGGCAGAGCAAGGATATATAAGACGTGTGCAAAAGGATAAAAAGAACAAGCGAAAGGTTAGCAGTCCTATGGAGTTTACAACATCTGATGGCTTTTGTGTTTTGGTTGGCAGAAACAACAAACAAAACGATATGTTAACCTTAAAAACTGCAAGAGGTGCAGACTTGTGGTTTCATACAAAAAACATACCCGGGTCGCATACACTTTTGGTTCACGAACACGACAGAGAATTTACGGACAAGGCAATTTTAGAGGCGGCTCAGCTTGCGGCTTTTTATTCAAAGGCTAAAGAGTCAGCAAATGTTCCGGTTGATTATACTCTTATTAAAAACGTTAAGAAACCGGCAGGCTCAAAACCCGGATTTGTTATTTATACCACAAATCAGACGGCGTATGTTACACCGCCAAAAAGTGTAGATGGTTTTAATAAAAAATAGAAAGTGCATATAAAAATAACAGCGGCTCACATTAATTCGTGAGCCGCTGTTATTCTAGGGTATAGGAAAAATAGTTCAGAATGGACAAACTGAGCCCAAGCATTGCTTGGGGTTACCCGAAAACGTATGTTTATACGTTGAGAGGCGAAGTTTGTTCATAGCAAAAAGGCTTAAAGTTTAGAAAAATCGAAATTTTTGAGATTTTTCTTCATTATTAAAATTCATATCTGAAAACTATAGTAAATTCTATTATATTAAAATATGTTGCCTTTTTGCGGTCTGGGCTTTTTTTACATACCCTTATTTTACTGTTCCATATGCCTGCCCAAGAATCCTGCTGCAGACTGCGCCAGTTTTTCTTCGACTTCGCCCATTCTTGGACTCGATTCGTTGCTGAAAAAAACGACCGAGCCAATGGTGTCGCCCTCTGAAATTATTGGCACTACCACTCCGGCGGTATATTTTTCGCTGCCCTCGATTACGTTTAGCTTTTTGTTATCATTGGGCTTACATACAAAGGTTGATTTTTCTTCCATAACCTTTTCGATATCGGTGCTTATTTTCTTTTCAGAAAGCTCTCTTTTTGGGACACCTGATACTGCGATTACATTATCCTTGTCAGTAATACAAATGGGATGTCCGCTTGTTTTAGATAATGTTTCGGCATATTCGCCTGCAAAATCGCCAAGCTCACCTATCGGTGAATATTTTTTAAAAATTACCTCGCCGTCACGGTCTGTGTATATCTCTAAGGGGTCGCCCTCTCTGATGCGCATTGTTCGTCTGATTTCTTTTGGAATTACAACTCTTCCTAAATCGTCTATTCGACGTACAATTCCTGTTGCTTTCATATAGATAAATCTCCTTTTATTTCAAATTACAACCATAGTATTTGAAGATAGAGGAATTTTATCCAATAAAATTGATGGAAAGATTTTATAATTTTTCAATTGGAACTTTAAAGTCCACAGGTTCTATTTTAAATTCTTTTCCTTTTAAATAATTTAAAATTCCGGAATCGGTTTTAAAATCAAATATTAAACGGTATGAGCAGAGGGCCTGTTGTTTTAGTAAAGGATTTTTGCCCCAGGTGCCGTATTTTCCGTCGCCTAAAAGCGGATTGCCTATTGCTGACATCTGTGCACGTATCTGGTGCGTGCGACCTGTGATAAGCTCTATTTCTAAAAGTGCGTGGTTTTTATATCGCTTTTTTACTGTGTATTTGGTGATAGCTGTTTTGGCATCCGGTGTTGGTTTGTCATATACCTTAACCAAATTTGCGGCGGAGTCCTTTTTCATATAAGATGTTAAAGTATCGCTGTTTTTTTGAGGTATGCCGCAGGTTAAGCACAAATAGAATTTGCGTATTTCTTTAGTTTTGATTTTTTCATTTAATATGCGCAGGCTTTCTGCATTTTTTGCAGCAATCACTATGCCTCGTGTATTTCGGTCTATGCGGTTGCACAATGCCGGTGCAAAGCTGTGCTCGGATTCGGGATTATATTCTCCCTTTTGGTAAAGGTAAGCCTGTATGTGTGAAATTAATGTATTGACTGATTCTTTATCATCAGAGTGCACAACCAGTCCCTGAGGTTTATCGACCAGCAATATATTCTCGTCTTCGTATACAACAATGACAGAAGGAGTTTTAATTTTAGTAAAAGCCTCTTCGGGAGTAGGGGTGTCAAAAAATTCATCATTTATATATAGCTCAAGTATATCGCCTGCGTTTAATATATCACGCTCGTTTGCACGTTTGCCGTTTATCTTTATGCGTTTTTTGCGCAGAGATTTATATACAAGGCTTTGCGGCATTGACGGAAGAAATTTTATAAGAAACTTATCTATTCTTTGTCCTGCGTCATTTGAGTTGACGGTAACTTGTCTCATATGCTGTCTCCTTTTAAGATTGTTTTGTATTTCTTCCTTATATTATAGCGCAGATAAATAAAAAAGTCACTATTGACAAAATGCACAAAAGAAAGCTAAAAATATAATAAAAGTTTGTGAAATATTTTTTGCGTGTTTTTTTGTCAAAATGCTTGCAATTGTATGAAAAATAGTGTACAATAAAAAGGCTGTGACATGGCATACGATGAAGTGGGAGGTTGCCGCAAAAGCGGGTTTTTCCATGGAGAATGTCCGATTCTAGAAACCGGGCGACAGAGTCACGCTAAAGCGAAAGAGCAAGAAAAGGCTGCACATAGGGTAACTATGCGCATTTGGCTTTTTGTGCTTGCGGTTTGGCGACTTATACCTCTTTGGCCCAGAAAGAATCCTACGCTTCTGGGTTTTATTTATGGGTGTACGAGAAACACCCGGCAGAGTGTATGCATTTTTTACTGTCGTTTCATTGGAGTGCCGATGGGTGTCGGCATGCATCACAGACACAAAAATAAGTAAGGAGGAAAGAAAAATGGCACAAGCAAGCCAGAAAATCAGAATCAGACTTAAGGCTTATGACCATGTACTTCTTGACCAGTCTGCTGAAAAGATCGTAGAAACCGCTAAAAGAACAGGCGCGAAGGTCTCGGGACCTATTCCGCTGCCTACCAAAAAGGAAGTTGTTACTATCTTAAGAGCTGTTCATAAGTACAAGGATTCGAGAGAACAGTTTGAGATGAGAACACACAAAAGATTGATTGACATCTTGCTGCCGAGCCAGAAGACAGTTGATGCTTTAATGCGTATCGAACTGCCGGCAGGCGTTGACATCGAGATGAAATATTAATCAGCAAGCTGCAAAAGCACTGCTTAGCAGTCGCGGCTTGTAAAGAGGCACCTGTCGCTTGCGGCGGGGTCATGTTCGCATCAAAAGGTGCGAACCAATAACCATTTTAGGAGGTGCTTTTATGAAAAAAGCAATTTTAGGCAAAAAGCTCGGCATGACTCAGCTTTTTGACGAAGACGGTGTTTTAATTCCGGTTACCGTCATCGAAGCAGGTCCGTGCAGAGTAACGCAGAAGAAAACCGTTGAAAACGACGGTTACGAAGCAATCCAGCTTGGCTTCGGCGAGAAGAAAGAAAAACATACTTCTAAGCCGATGCAGGGACATTTCAAAAAAGCAGGTACTGCTTACATGAAATATCTTAAAGAGTTTAAGCTCGATGGCGCTGCAGAAATGAATGTTGGCGATGAAGTTAAAGCTGACGTATTCGCTGAAGGTGAAATCATTGATGTAACCGGTATCACAAAAGGTAAGGGTTACGCCGGCACAATCAAACGCTGGGGTACTCACAGAGGTCCTATGACCCACGGTTCCGGTTATCACAGAGGACCGGGTTCTTTAGGTGCTTGTTCTACACCGTCTCGTGTTATGAAGGGTAAGAGACTTGCCGGACACTTGGGTGTTGAAAAAGTTACAATTCAGAATCTTAAGGTTATCAAAATAGATGCGGAAAAGAACATTATCGCAATCAAAGGCGCTGTTCCGGGTCCTAAGGGCGGAATGGTCATCATTAAGGATTCTGTTAAGGCTAGATAATAACAGAAACGAAAGGAGGAAGTTAAATGCCTAACGCTGTTTTATATAATATGGAAGGCAAAGAACTGGGAAGTTACGAATTAAACGCAGCGGTTTTCGGTATTGAGCCGAACAAGACCGCTATCCATACAGTTGTTGTAAGCTATCTTGCAAATCAGAGACAGGGTACACAGAGCGCACTTACCCGTGCAGAAGTACGCGGAGGCGGTATTAAACCGTGGCGTCAGAAGGGAACAGGCCGTGCTCGTCAGGGTTCTATCAGAAGCCCACAGTGGACCGGCGGTGGTGTTGTTTTTGCACCGAAGCCAAGAGATTACCGTACTTGTGTAAACAAGAAGGTTAAAAAGCTCGCGCTTAAGTCTGCATTGTCTGCTAAAGCTTTAGACAACGAAATTTTAGTACTCGATGCAATCGCAGTTGAGGAAATCAAAACCAAGACTATTGCAGAGATGCTCAAGAACTTAAAGGTTGATACAAAAGCATTAATCGTATTACCTGAAAAGGACGAAAAAGTTTATCGCTCAGCGAAAAATATCCCGGGTGTTGAAACATCATTCGTTGGTACTTTAAACGTTTATGAACTGTTAAAGCACGACAAACTGATTATCACCAAGGATGCTGCTGAGAAATTGGTGGAGGTGTATGCGTAATGACTTATGCACATGATATTATTATCAAACCTATCATTTCCGAGCAGAGTATGGACCAGATCGCTGAAAAGAAGTACACCTTCTGCGTAGCGAAAAGTGCCAACAAAATCGAAATCAAAAAAGCGATTGAGGAAATCTTTGACGTAAAAGTTGAAAAGGTTACCACCGCTAATATGCTTGGCAAAATGAAGAGAATGGGCCGTAACGAAGGCAGAAGAGCAAGCTGGAAAAAAGCTATTGTTAAACTTACTGCTGACAGCAAAACAATCGAGTTCTTCGAGGGTATGGCGTAAGATACGCTTTGCTGAACACTATGGATGCACAGCGGCTTTTAAATAAGAAGTGCATTCGATAACATTTATTAAGGAGTGAAAAGGATATGGCAATGAAAAAGTATAATCCTACGTCTCCTGCCAGAAGATTTATGACGGTTTCCACTTTCGAGGAAATTACAAAGTATGAGCCTGAGCGTTCACTGCTCGAGCCGATGAACAAATCAGCTGGTAGAAACTCTTACGGCAGAATTACTGTCAGACACAGAGGCGGCGGAAACAAGAGAAAATACAGAATCATTGATTTTAAAAGAAATAAAATCGGTGCTGCTACTGTTATCGGTATTGAATACGATCCGAACCGTAGCGCAAACATCGCACTGGTACAGTACGAGGATGGCGAAAAGAGATACTTCCTCGCTCCTAACGGTGTGACAGACGGCGCAGTTTTGGTAACTGATCCGAACGGTGCTGATATTAAACCGGGTAACGCAATGCAGATTCAGTTTATCCCTGTTGGTACTCTGATTCATAACATTGAGCTTATGCCTGGTAAAGGCGGTCAGCTTGTTAGAACAGCAGGTGCTGCTGCTCAGCTGATGGCTAAAGAAGACAAGTATGCACAGGTAAGACTTCCCTCCGGTGAGGTTCGTTTAATCCGTATGGATTGTATGGCTACCATCGGTCAGATCGGTAACTTAGACCACGAAAACGTTTCTATCGGTAAAGCCGGAAGAAAACGTCACATGGGCTGGAGACCGACAGTCAGAGGTTCTGTTATGAACCCGTGCGACCATCCTCATGGTGGTGGTGAAGGTAAGTCTCCTATCGGACGTCCGAGCCCGGTTACTCCGTGGGGTAAACCTGCTCTGGGCTTAAAGACCAGAAAGAAAAAGAACATCAATGACAAGTTCATTGTTAAGAGAAGAAACGAGAAATAATTAAGTTTCGTGCGGAATGTCTGAAATTATTTCGGACAACATTAGCGCAAAGGAGGCAAAAAGATGAGCAGATCCATTAAAAAAGGACCTTTCGTTGCCGAAAGCTTGATGAGCAAAATTATCAAGATGAACGAACTCAACGAAAAGAAGGTTGTTAAGACCTGGTCAAGAAGCTCTACCATCTTTCCGGAAATGGTAGGTCATACAATAGCTGTCCATGACGGAAGAAAGCACGTTCCGGTATTCGTAACAGAGGATATGGTCGGACACAAGCTGGGTGAGTTTGCTCCCACCCGTACGTATAAAGGACATGCCGGAAACAAAACATCCGGAAGATAATTATTATCCTTTTTAGAGAGGAGGAAACAACAGTGGAAGCAAGAGCTAAATTAAGTTATGCTCGTATTTCATCAAGAAAAGTTAAAATCGTTATAGATATGATTCGCAACAAGCCGGTTGCAGTTGCAATGGGAATTTTAAAGCAGACACCGAAAGCAGCAAGTGAGTTGCTCGTTAAGCTTTTAGAATCTGCAATGGCTAATGCTGAAAATAATCATAACATGGATATCAACAAGCTGTATGTGGCAGAAATTTATGCAAATCAGGGACCGACATTAAAGAGAATTCGTCCCAGAGCACAGGGTCGTGCATTCCGTATCAGAAAACGCACAAGCCACATCACAATCGTATTGAAAGAAAAAGAAAATTAATAAAGAAGGAGGTAAGCAGATTGGGTCAGAAAGTACATCCACATGGATTAAGAGTAGGAGTAATTAAAGACTGGGATTCCAGATGGTTTGCAAATGACCAGGATTTCGGTGATTACTTGGTAGAAGATTACAAAATCAGAAAGTTTCTGAAAAAATTACTGTTCCCGGCAGGCATCTCTAAAATCGAGATTGAACGTACTGCTAAGAGAATCAGAGTTAATATCTTTGCTGCTAAGCCGGGTATCATTATCGGCCGCGGCGGTAGCGAAATTGATAAGGTTAAAAAACAGCTCGAGGTTATGACCGGTAAAGGTATCGCCTTAAACATTGAGGAAGTTAAACAGCCCGACGTTGATGCACAGCTCGTTGCAGAGAACATTGCATCACAGTTAGAGCGCAGAATTTCCTTCCGTAAGGCTATGAAATCCGTTATGGGTCGTGCAATGAAGCTTGGTGCAAAAGGTATCAAGACTTGCTGTAGCGGTCGCTTAGGCGGCGCAGAAATTGCAAGAAGCGAGCATTATCATGAAGGAACGATTCCGCTCCAGACATTGCGTGCGGACATCGACTACGGTTTCTGGGAAGCGAATACAACCTATGGTAAAATAGGTGTTAAGGTATGGATATACAAAGGCGAAATCCTTCCCGAAAGCAAAAAGAATCAGAAGACGGGAGGTAAATAAGTCATGTTATTGCCTAAGAGAGTAAAATACAGAAGAGTTATGCGCGGCAGAATGAAAGGTACCGCTACTCGCGGTAACACTCTGACATACGGTAAGTTCGGTCTTCAGGCTTTAGAGCCGAGCTGGATTACCAGCAACCAGATTGAGGCTGCCCGTATCGCTATGACTCGTTATATCAAAAGAGGCGGACAGGTTTGGATTAAAATCTTCCCTGATAAGCCGGTTACGGAAAAACCTGCTGAAACTCGAATGGGTTCAGGTAAAGGTTCACCGGAATACTGGGTTGCGGTTGTAAAACCGGGCAGAGTATTATTCGAAATTGATGGCGTTTCAGAGGAAATAGCAAGAGAAGCTATGCGTCTTGCTAGCCACAAACTTCCGGTTAAATGTAAGTTTGTATCCCGTGAGGCCGAAGAAATGGAGGGTTAAGCACATGAAAGTGAATGAAATTCGTGATTTCACGGATGTTGAATTGGAAAGCACTCTGGCTGACCTGAAGAAAGAGCTCTTTAACCTCAGATTTCAAAACGCAACAAATCAGCTCGAGAATCCTATGAGAATAGGCGAGGTTAAAAAATCAATTGCCAGAATTAAAACAGTTATGGTTGAAAGAAAGCTCGAAAAGGCTGCAAACTAATTTAGAGTGTAGTATGCTTGGAAGGAGTGAAAGAATTGGAGCGTAACTTTAGAAAGCAGAGAACCGGTAAGGTTATCAGCAACAAGATGGACAAAACTATCGTAGTTGCAATTGAGTATAACGTTAAGCATCCGCTTTACGGAAAAATCGTAAAGAGAACTTATAAACTGAAAGCGCATGACGAAAACAATCAGTGTAACATCGGTGACAGAGTATTGGTTATGGAGACCCGTCGTCTGTCAAAGGATAAGAGATGGAGATTGGTTGAAATCGTTGAAAAAGCGCAATAATTACTTTAACTAAACAGTAAATATCGAATAAGCACAGAATGGAGGGTAACCAAATGATTCAACAGCAAACGCTTTTGAAGGTTGCTGATAACACCGGCGCAAAAGAGCTGATGTGCATCAGAATATTAGGTGGTTCTAAAAGAAGATATGCGGCAATCGGTGACGTTATCGTTGCTTCTGTCAAAAAAGCAACGCCCGGCGGTGTTGTAAAAAAAGGCGACGTTGTCAAGGCTGTCGTTGTACGTTCGGTTTCCGGCGTAAGACGTAATGACGGTACCTACATCAAATTTGATGAAAATGCAGCCGTTATTATCAGAGATGACAAAAACCCGAGAGGTACCCGTATTTTCGGACCTGTCGCAAGAGAACTCAGAGAGAAAGAATATATGAAGATTCTTTCATTGGCTCCTGAGGTTCTGTAATATCAAAACTTCATGTATAACACGTGGGTTTTCCCATCAAGGAGGTGCCGAAATTGGCTAAAATGCACATTAAATCCGGAGACGAGGTTGTAGTTATTTCCGGAAAAGATAAAGGCAAAAAAGGCAAAGTAATCCAGGTTATGCCTGAGAGCGGAAAGGCAATTGTCGAGGGTGTTGCAATAGCAACCAAGCACAAAAAGCCGAGACAGCAGGGACAGCCGGGCGGTATTTTAAAGCAGGAAGCCGCTATTGACGCGTCCAACATTATGAACATCTGCTCCAAATGCGGTAAAGCGACAAGAATCGCTCGCAAAGTACTGGATAACGGTGAAAAAGTTAGATACTGCAAAAAATGTGGAGAAGTATATAACGACTAATTTTTGCAAGAAGGAGGTAGTAATAGCGAATGGCTAGATTGCAGGAAAAATATAGCAAAGAAGTTGCTCCGGCTCTTATGGAGAAATTCGGATACAAAAGCGTGATGCAGATTCCTAAGCTCGAGAAGATTATTATCAACATCGGCTGTGGAGAAGCTAAAGAAAATGCTAAAGCACTCGACAGTGCGGTTAGCGATTTAGCAGCAATCACCGGACAGAAGCCCGTAATTACAAGGGCAAAAAAGAGCGTTGCTGCGTTCAAAGTTAGAGAAGGCATGCCTATCGGTTGCAAAGTTACACTTCGCAGCGATAAAATGTATGAATTCTTAGACAGATTTTTCAACGTAGCACTGCCGCGCGTTAGGGACTTCCGTGGTATCAGCGCAAACTCATTTGACGGCAGAGGTAACTACTCTGTAGGTATCAAAGAGCAGCTGATTTTCCCGGAAATTGACTACGACAAGATTGACAAAATCAGAGGTATGGATATTATCATGGTTACGACCGCTAAAACGGATGAGGAAGCAAGAGAGCTCCTTAGCCTTATGGGCGCTCCGTTTGCGAAGTAATTAAGGAGGAAGAATTTATGGCTAAGAAAGCTATGGTAAACAAACAGCAGAAAGCGCCTAAGTTCAGCACAAGAGCGTATAACAGATGTAAAATCTGTGGCAGACCCCATGCTTACCTCAGAAAGTTTGGCATCTGTCGTATCTGCTTTAGAGAATTGGCTTATAAAGGTCAGATTCCCGGCGTGAAAAAGGCGAGCTGGTAAAATACGATTCGTAAACATTTTGGAAGGAGGTACTTTCATGCAGACAACCGATCCTATTGCAGATATGCTTACTAGAATCAGAAATGCAAATTCTGCAAAACACGTTTCTGTAGACGTTCCTGCGTCTAATATGAAGAAAGCAATTGCTGAAATCTTATTAGAGGAAGGATATATAAAGAACTATCAGGTCATTGACGACGGCAAGCAGGGTGTAATCAGAATTGCACTTAAGTATGCCGGCAAAGAGAAGGTTATTTCCGGTATTAAGAGAGTATCTAAGCCCGGTCTTAGAATTTATAAGAGCAAGGACGAGCTGCCGCAGGTTCTGCGCGGTCTGGGTATTGCGATTATCTCTACGTCAAAAGGTATTATGACCGATAAAAAAGCTAGAAAAGAAAACGTTGGCGGCGAAGTGCTGGCGTTTGTATGGTAATTTTAAAAGCGAGACTATAAGGAGGTGCAAGCTGTGTCCAGAATTGGAAGAATGCCAATTACGGTTCCTGCCGGTGTTGATGTTAAAATTGCTGACAGCAATGTTATCACCGTTAAAGGACCGAAGGGTACACTTACTAAGGAATTACATCCTGATATGATTATTAAACAGGAAGGCAGCGAAATCAGCATTTGCCGCCCTTCTGAAATAAAAGCACACAAAGCGCTTCACGGTCTTACAAGAACACTGCTTAATAACATGATTATCGGTGTTACTGAAGGCTATGAAAAAACACTGGAAGTTAACGGTGTTGGTTACAGAGCGCAGCTGCAGGGCAAAAACCTGCTGATGAACCTCGGTTATTCACATCCTGTTGAGATGGTTCCGGCTGAAGGTATTACTATTGAAGTACCGAACCCGAACACCATTATCGTAAAGGGTATTGACAAACAGGTTGTTGGCGAGTTCGCAGCTAAAGTAAGAGAAAAGAGATTGCCTGAGCCGTATAAGGGCAAGGGTATCAAATACTCTTATGAACACATCAGACGTAAGGAAGGAAAAACCGGCGGTAAGAAATAATCCTGCCATCGTGTGGATCATTCACTTAATGTCAGGAGTCATGGCAAAATCCATGCTCCGTACACATGAACAGTAAAGGAGTGAAAGTCTTGATTAAAAAGGAAAACAGTAATGTAGCCAGACTGAGAAGACATAAGAGAGTTCGTAAAAACATTAGCGGTACCGCTAGTCGTCCGAGACTTAATGTTTACAGAAGTCTGAAAAACATATATGCTCAGATTATCGATGACGATAAGGGCGTAACATTGGTTTCTGCTTCCTCGCTCGATGCTTCTTTAAAAGGAAAGAACGGCGGTAACAAAGAGGCTGCTCGTGAGGTTGGTAAGCTGGTTGCTGAAAAAGCAATCGAAAAAGGAATCAAAACTGTCGTATTTGACAGAGGCGGATATATTTACCACGGTCGTGTACAGGAACTTGCCGAAGGTGCAAGAGAAGGCGGCTTGGAATTCTAAGAGAAGGAGGAGAACAGTTTGGCTCAGTTGATTGACGCAAGTGTCTTGGATATAAAAGAAAGAGTAGTAAACTTAAACCGTGTTGCTAAGGTTGTTAAGGGCGGTAGAACTTTCCGTTTCAGCGCACTGGTTGTTGTCGGTGACGAGAACGGCTATGTTGGCTGCGGAACCGGTAAAGCAGCTGAAATTCCGGATGCTATCCGCAACGGAATTGAAGATGCTAAGAAGAACCTTGTTCATGTTAATATGAAAGGAACTTCTATTCCGCATGAGACAATCGGTGAGTACGGTGCTGGTCGCGTACTGTTAAAGCCTGCTGCAGAAGGTACCGGTGTTATCGCCGGCGGCGCTGCTCGTGCAGTTTTAGAGCTTGCAGGTATTCGCGACATCAGAACAAAATCGCTTCGTTCCAATAATCCCCGCAACGTTGTTCAGGCTACTATTGCCGGCCTCGCTTCTTTAAAGAGCGCAGAGGAAGTTGCTAATTTAAGAGGGAAATCGGTAGAAGATATATTAGGTTAGGAGGGTGAACGTTATGGCAGGAAAGCTGAAGGTAACTCTCGTTAAGAGTACAATCGGCAGAAAAAAAGACCATATCGCTACGGCGCACGCTCTGGGCCTCAAGAAAATCAGAGACGTGAAAGAGCATAATGACAATCCGGGTATCAGAGGTATGGTAAGCAAAATTGATTATCTGGTAAAGGTAGAAGAAATCTAAATACTAAAGGAGGTGCGCTAGATGAAACTTAACGAACTGAGACCGGCTGAAGGTTCTAAAAAGGAAGCTTTCAGAGTAGGTCGCGGACATGGTTCAGGTAACGGAAAAACCGCAGGCAGAGGACA
This sequence comes from Clostridia bacterium, assembly GCA_045595745.1. GTDB lineage: Bacteria > Bacillota > Clostridia > UBA1381 > UBA9506 > RGIG1666. The sequence goes on from JAZOBB010000053.1 coordinate 43,144, forward strand.
TAAGGGTCAGAAGGCACGTTCGGGCGGCGGAGTACGTCCCGGTTTTGAAGGCGGCCAGATGCCTCTTTACAGACGTTTGCCGAAAAGAGGTTTTACGAATATATTTGCTAAGGTTTACACGGAGATTAATGTTTCCGATTTAAATCGCTTTGAAAATGGCGCTGAAGTAACTGCAGAGGCACTCAAAGCTGTAGGAATCATTAAAAAGGTAAACGATGGTATCGTCGTGTTAGGTCGCGGCGAACTTACAGCACAGAATTTGACTGTTAAGGCTGCAAAATTCTCCAAATCGGCCGCAGAGAAAATCACGGGAGCCGGCGGGAAGGCGGAGGTGATCTAAGATGTTACAAACTCTTAGAAATGCTTGGAAAATTCCCGATTTAAGAAAAAAAATGCTGTATACACTTTTAATGCTGTTCATATTCAGACTGGGCTCTTATGTTCCGGTTCCGGGTTTGACTGGTACCGCAATCGCCTCGTTTATGGGCGGTTTTCAGGAAGGTATGCAGGGACTTTTGAACAACTTTTCGGGTGGTGCACTCGAGCGTGGTTCAATTTTTGCAATGAGTATTTCGCCCTACATCAATTCAAGCATTATTATCCAGCTTTTAACGGTTGCAATTCCGGCGCTGGAGCGTATGGCTAAAGAAGGAGAAGAAGGCAAGAAAAAAATTGCTTCTATTACTCGTTATTTAACAGTTGTACTCGGCTTTATTCAGGCAGTTGGACTGTATTTCGGTTTAAAAGGCGGAATGACAGGTAATGCGGTAATGAATTTCTTTATCGTAACAATTACTTTAACCGCCGGAACTGCATTTTTGATGTGGCTGGGTGAGCAGATCACCGAAAAGGGCATTGGTAACGGTATTTCATTGTTAATCTTTGCAGGTATCGTTTCTCGCGGTCCGGCGATGATTCGCTCGTTACAGGCAACACTGTTTGCTAGCGGTAACATTAGCATTCAGTCTGTTGTCACTTTAATTGCTATTGTTGCAATTGCTGTATTAGCAGTTGGTTTTGTTGTTACAATGAATGATGCAGAACGCAGAATTCCTGTTCAGTATGCTAAAAGAGTTGTTGGACGTAAAATGTATGGCGGTCAGAGCACACATATTCCGCTGAAGATTTCTATGGCGGGCGTTATCCCGATTATCTTTGCGGTTTCAATTATGTCGTTCCCTCAGACAATCAGCATGTTCATTAACGGACAGGAAGCTCCGGCTACCGGATTCTGGGCGGCGATTCTTCGTCTGTTCCAGCAGACACATCCGTTCTATATCATTGCATACTTCCTGCTGATTCTTTTCTTCACGTATTTCTATACAGCTATTCAGTTCAATCCAATTGAGATTGCGAATAACATGAAGAAGAACGGCGGATTTATTCCGGGCATCCGTCCGGGCAAACCGACATCGGATTATATTTCGAGAATTTTGTCGAAGGTTACACTGTTTGGTGCATTCTTCCTCGCAATTATCGCAATTTTCCCGATACTGCTCGCGTTTGTTCCGAACCTCGGAGCTGTATCTATCGGTGGTACTTCATTGCTCATCGTTGTAGGTGTTGCTTTAGAAACCACAAAACAGATGGAGTCTCAGATGCTTACGAGACATTACAAAGGATTTTTAGAGTAAGTTAAGTCTCAAAATAAAGGTGGAATTTAATATGAAACTGGTTCTTTTAGGACCGCCGGGTGCCGGTAAAGGTACACAGGCGGCGAACCTGGCAAAAGAATATCAGATTCCCGCCATTTCAACCGGTCATATCATCCGCACAGCCATAAGCGAAAAAACACCGGTAGGCAAAATTGCCGAGGAGTTTATTAAACGCGGCGAGCTGGTGCCGGATGATACAGTGGTTGAGCTTGTAAAAGCACGACTTGCTGAGGATGATTGCAAGAATGGATATATTCTTGATGGTTTTCCGAGAACTTTGGCACAGGCTGAAATTATGGACGAGACTTCAATCGGAGTCGACTTCGTTTTAGACATTGATGTGCCTGACGAAAAACTGGTTGAACGCTTATCAGGTCGCCGTGAATGCAAAAAATGCGGTGCGGCATACCATGTTTTGTACAATCCTACAAAAGATGGAAAAACCTGTGATAAGTGTGGAGGAGAACTGGTTATGCGCAGCGATGATGTTCCTGAGGTTATCTTAAAAAGACTTGAGGTTTACCACAAGCAGACAGAACCTTTAAAGGAATATTATACAAAACAGGGCAAAGTGACCACTATACAGGGTCAGAAAGACCTGGCTGAAACAACTCGTATGGTTTTAGATGCTGTTAAAGAAGCAGGAGCTAAGTTATGATAAGAGTTAAATCGGAACATGAAATAGAAAAGATGCGAACTGCAGGGAAAATTGTTGCCGAAACATTTGAAATGTTGGCAGAAACAATTAAGCCGGGGGTTACCACTAAGGAGCTTAACGCGTTAGCAGATGAGTTCATTAAGAAAAATAATGCAACTTGTTCGTTTTATCGCTATAACGGCTATCCGGCAAGCATCTGCACATCTGTTAACGAACAGGTGGTTCATGGAATCCCAAGCGGCAGTGTGACTTTAAAAGGCGGCGATATTGTTAGTATTGATATCGGCGCATGCTATGATGGGTATCACGGTGACGCGGCAAGAACCTTTGCTGTCGGTACAATCAGTAGCGAGGCTCAAAGGTTGATTGATGTAACAAAGCAAAGCTTTTTTGAAGGTATGTCTAAAGCAATACCGGGCAACAGAGTCGGCGATATTGCCTATGCTGTGCAATCTTATGTAGAATCAAATGGTTTTTCGGTTGTGCGTGCGCTGGTTGGACACGGCGTTGGAGCTGAACTGCACGAGGCACCTGAAGTTCCGAATTTCGGAGAGGCAGGTCGCGGTGTTAGATTGGTCTCCGGTATGACAATCGCTATAGAGCCTATGGTAAATATGGGTACGTATCATGTTAACACTCTGTCCGATGGTTGGACAGTGGTAACTGCGGACTCTAAGCTGTCAGCTCACTACGAAAATTCAGTTGTGGTGACAGCGAAAGGTCCCGAAATTCTTACTAAGTGTTAATTATTCTTTTGAGGTGATGATATTTTGGAACTTAATGCCGGTGAAATAGTGTGTTCGAAGGCAGGCAGGGACAAAGGAAGGTACTTTGTGGTTATGGAAACCGAGGGCAGCGAATACGTCTTTGTTTGTGACGGAAAGCTGAGAAAGGTTGACAAGCCGAAAAAGAAGAAAGTAAAGCATCTTGTTAAAACAGGTCAGTTAGCTGACTGTATCAAGGAAAAGCTTGAATCAGGTGAAAGGATTACTAATCCGGAGCTGAGGAGTGTTTTGAGCGAGATGAACAGTGACGCAAACGTATAAGGAGGCTGTAAAATGGCGAAAGATGGTGTATTAGAGCTGGAAGGCACAGTGCTTGAAGCATTGCCAAATGCTATGTTTCAGGTAGAGCTTGAGAACGGACATCAGATTTTAGCGCATATTTCCGGAAAGCTGAGAATGAATTTTATTCGAATTTTGCCGGGAGATAAGGTTACAGTAGAGCTCTCTCCGTATGATTTGACAAAAGGCAGAATTACCTGGAGAGCGAAATAAGTAAGCTTTATGCGGAAGTTTCCGCTTATAAAATAACAAGACATATATTGTCTTGACCAATGTATCGGTAGTGCCAAGTGGTATCTGCCAAATAAGTTATAAAAGTTAAGCCGCATTTGCGGTGAGTTTTGCCAAAAGGAGGTATTTCCATTATGAAGGTAAGACCGTCTGTAAAACCTATTTGTGAAAAATGCAAAATCATCAAACGCAAAGGTAAAGTTATGGTGATTTGCGAAAACCCGAAGCATAAGCAGAAACAGGGCTGATCCTTTAATGCTTAAAGTCCGGTCAGGGCGGCTGCGCACCTTTGGTGCGACCTGACGGATTCCTATATTAATTGCTTTACAATGCTTAAAACAGGAGGTGCTACAAGTAAATGGCCAGAATTTCAGGTGTTGACTTACCAAGAGAAAAAAGAGTTGAAATCGGTTTGACTTATGTTTACGGTATCGGTCTTCCGAGTTCACAGAAGATTCTGAGCGAAGCGGGCATTAATCCCGACACTCGTGTTAAAGACTTGACCGAGGACGAAGTTCAGAAGTTAAGAGAAATTATCGATAGAGATTACACAGTAGAAGGCGATTTAAGACGTAATGTTGCGCTCGACATCAAAAGATTGATGGAAATCGGTTGCTACCGCGGAATCAGACATAGAAAGGGTCTGCCGGTTAGAGGGCAGAGAACCAAGACAAATGCCAGAACCAGAAAGGGTCCGGCTCGTACAATTGCTAACAAGAAGAAATAATCTTTAGGTAATTTACGAATTATTTTGTCAGTATTTGCGAAAGGAGGAAATTATTCATGGCAAAAGTTGCTAGAAGAAGCACTCGCAGAAAAGTTAAAAAGAATATTGAGCGTGGTGCGGTTCATATCCGTTCTACTTTTAATAATACGATGGTTACGATTACCGATGTTGCAGGTAACGCAATCAGCTGGGCAAGCTCCGGTGGATTGGGCTTTAGAGGTTCAAGAAAAAGCACTCCGTTCGCTGCTCAGATGGCAGCAGAAACCGCTGCAAAAGCAGCTATGGAGCACGGTCTGAAAACCGTTGAGGTTTTTGTTAAAGGACCCGGTGCAGGACGTGAAGCTGCTATTCGTGCGCTGCAGGCTGCAGGATTAGAGGTTAGCATGATTAAAGATGTTACCCCGATTCCTCATAACGGCTGCAGACCGCCGAAAAGAAGAAGAGTTTGATTTAAATTTTTTGAAGTTAGGAGGGTAAACATATGGCAAGAAATATGCAGCCTATATTAAAAAGATGCAGAACTTTAGGCATCGAGCCGTCTGTTATGGGTATTAACAAGACCTCTAACAGAAATCCGAAGCCGATGAAGAGAAAGCAGAGCGAATATGGTCGCCAGCTTACTGAAAAGCAGAAAGTTAAGTTTATATATGGCATGCTCGAAAAGCAGTTCAGAAAATATTATGAAATTGCTATTAAAATGCCGGGCATTGCCGGTGAAAACCTGCTGCAGATTCTCGAATCAAGACTTGATAACGTTGTTTTCAGACTTGGTCTTGCTAACACAAGAAGAGAATCAAGACAGCTCGTTAACCACGGTCACATTCTTGTAAACGGAAAAAGACTTGATATACCTTCATACCGTGTAAAAATCGGAGATGTTATTACCATTAAGGAGCGCTCAAAAGGCTCTGAAAGAATTAAGCAGATCATCGAGGACAACGCATCAAGAGTTGTTCCGAAGTGGCTTGATATGGACAAAAACACTCTGACAGGTAAGGTTATTGCTTTTGCGCAGAGAGACGATATCGATTTCGAAGTTGAAGAGCATCTCATCGTCGAGTTGTATTCTAAATAATATTTTGATTTGTTTAGAAGATTTTATCTTTGTAATCAGGTTTCCCTTAGGCACTTGTGTGCTAAAGTAATGCGTGACATTAACCAATATATATGAGGGAGGTTAACTATGTTAGAAATAGAAAAGCCAAACGTTGAGTGCGTAGAGGTAGACGAGAGCGGAAAGTACGGCAAATATGTCGCAGAGCCGCTGGAGCGCGGTTACGGTACCACGCTGGGCAACTCTCTGCGTAGAATGCTGCTTTCCTCATTGCCGGGTGCGGCAGCTACATCTGTTAAAATTGATGGTGTTCTGCATGAGTTTTCAACTATCCCGGGCGTGAAAGAAGACGTGACGGAAATCATCTTAAACATTAAGCAAATCGCAGTTAAGCTTCATTGCGATACTCCGAAAGTTGTATACATCGAGGCTGAAGGCGAAGGCGAAATTAAAGCAGGGGATATTAAGCTGGATTCGGATATCGAAATATTCAATCCTGACCTGCATATCGCTACACTTAATAAAGATGCTAAGCTGTATATGGAGATTACGTTCTGCAAAGGTCGCGGTTATGTTTCTGCTGAAAGAAACAAGCAGATCAATCAGAACATTATCGGTGTTATTCCGGTTGACTCCATTTATACACCGGTGCACAGGGTGAACTATTTTGTAGAAAACACCCGTGTCGGTCAGATTACCGACTATGACAAGCTGACTTTAGAGGTTTGGACCGATGGTTCAATTTCTCCGGATGAAGCAGTGAGTTTAGCGGCTAAAATTATTAATGAGCATTTAATGCAGTTTATTGACCTCTCGCTTGAGGCAAAGAATGCCGAAATTATGATAGAGAAGGAAGAGGGCAAAAAAGAGAAAGTTCTTGAAATGACTATTGAAGAGCTCGACCTTTCTGTTCGTTCCTATAACTGTCTGAAACGTGCAGGCATCAACACTGTGGAAGATTTGACAAACCGCACTGAAGACGATATGGTTAAGGTTAGAAACCTTGGTCGCAAGTCTTTAGAAGAGGTTATCGGAAAGCTCCACGCGTTGGGTCAGTCGTTCGCAAAAAGAGAGGACTAAGCAGGAGTTTCCTGTTGATTTTAAAGAAGGAGGTAGTTTTTGATGCCAGGAACAAGAAAATTGGGTCGTCCTACCGACCAGAGAATCGCTATGCTGAGAAATCTTGTTACTTCGCTTTTGGACAACGGCAGAATCGTTACGACTCTTGCTCGTGCTAAAGAAGTTAGATGCATGGCAGACAAAATGATTACTCTTGGTAAAACCAATACATTACATTCAAGACGTCAAGCTCTTTCTTATATTACGGATAAAGAAGTAGTATATAAATTGTTTGAAGAGATTGCTCCTAAGTATGCAGAGCGTCAGGGTGGATACACCAGAATTATTAAAGCTGGTCCCAGACGTGGTGATGCTGCTGAAACAGCTATCATTGAATTAGTATAATAAGAGTACATTGTTTTAAAAGCTCCAAGCCAGATGGCTTGGAGCTTTTGTGCGTTTATATTGTTTGTTTTTTCGAGTTAGGTTATATTTCGGCTATTGCTTCAACCTCGCATAAAACACCTTTGGGGAGTGCTGATACCTCGACGCAAGAGCGGGCTGGTCTGTTTGTAAAATATCTTGCATAAACCTCGTTAAAAATTGCAAAATCGTTCATATTTTTAATAAAGCAGGTTGTTTTAACTACTTTTTCAAGCGAGCTTCCCGCCGATTCTAAAACAGCTTTTATATTTTTGCATACTTGTTCGGCTTGTGCGGCAATGTCGGTTGCCTCAACCTGACCGCTTGCAGGATTTATCGGAATTTGACCTGAGGTGAATATCAATTTGCCACTTGTGGTCGCTTGTGAATAAGGACCTACTGCCTCGGGTGCATTTTTTGTATAAATTTTTTCCATATGCTTGTCCTCCTGTGTGTTATTATATCTAAATTTTAGAACATTAAAAGCCTTGTGTCAATAGGTGGTGGTAAAATATTTGTAATAAATGCAGAACAGGCAATATGGTAAAATATATTGCGGAATTTATAGGTTTGTGGTATAATAATTACAAGAGGTCGCGTAGCTCGCTATGTATTTCATACATTCGCCGGCTTTGCCGTCGTCTTGTAATTATTGACGGCTGCGTAAAAATGCTCTTGCAAGCAAGCGTTTTTACTTATGGTATAATTTGTGTATGTGGAGTTTGTTTTTTGTAAAGGATAAATTGGTTACGAATTATAGTGTGAGAGTTGTTAAATATTGATGGATTACAGGAGTTTTGCTCGGGATGTAATATATAGTAATAGTTAATCCGACAGGTGTAGGAGGCATATATGGGGATAGCGCATACTTTTGGCATATTGGCAGTTGTAACATTTCTTTTGAGTTTTCAAATGAAAACTCGAAGAAATATTATTGTTGTCAATTTAACCTCGAGGCTATTATACATACTTCAATATATTTTTTTGGGAGCTTTTGAAGGCGCAGTTTTAGATCTTATGGGATTTATTTTGTCATTTATTGCCAGGTATAAAGAAAAAAAGTTTATAGCAAAGCATTGTAAAATTATTGTGATAGCTGTAAATGTACTTTTGTTGGCGGTGGGCTTCGCTTTATATGAAAACATTTTTAGTTTATTTGCTATATTTGGGATAATTTTTGAAATAATGGCTTTATGGTTGACAAAAGAAAAAAATATAAGACTTCTTTCCTTGTTCTCGGCACCGTTTTGGCTTGTCTATAATTTTGCAAATGCTGCATATGGTTCTGCTATCGGGAATGTTTTAGTAATGTTTTCGATTGTAATTGCCATGTTAAGACTTGACTTTAAAAAATCTGTGAGTAAGGAATAATTAAAGGGTATGGGTATGTTTGGTATATAACGTTATTTTTTGGACTGTCTTGACAAAAGTCGAATTATGTCGAATAGTGGAGAATAATGAGAAAACATAAAGAAAAGAGGTAATACAATGAGCAATCTGATTGCAAAAGAATATAAATGCTTTGAAGATATAAAGCATATAAAAGAAGATGGAACTGAATATTGGTTTGCAAGAGAGCTGGCTATTGTTTTAGATTATAACAAATGAGAAAATTTTCATAAAGTTATAAAGCGTGCAATGATTGCTTGTAAAAACAGCGGACACGACATTACATGCGATTTCCCTGAGGTCAGGAAAATCGTAAAAGCAGGTGCAACTGAAAAGCCGGTGTTATAACAAATGAAGAATTTGCTATTTTTCAAAATGCGGGTTACATTGTCCTTTATGGTGGACTTGACGTTGAAGATATCCACAAAAGAAAAGGTCTTGCAGTAGGACAAAAAATTCTTGATTATATGGGCAGTACAGAACTTATTGCTAATCTTTTCAGGATTTCACAAACAGAAGAGAAATTGAGAAAGGATAAAGTTGATAATGCAGAAACTGCCACCAAAGTTCATAATACAGTTGGTAGGGAAGTCAGAAAGGCTATTGAAGAAATCGGTGGTACAATGCCTGAAGATCTACCAACGCCAGAAAAAAGCATCGCTCAAATTGAAAAGGAGCAGATGCAAAGGCTAAAGAAGAAAGCAAAAGAAGGAAGTTTAATGCTTGATGAGTAAAATCATATGTTTTAGTTTACAAAATTTAATACAAAGGTTGCGATTAGATCTTTGTAGAAAAATAGCAAATAATATTGAAAAATTAAATTATATATGATATAATTTTATATGGTTACATGTAGCTTTTGAAAGTGTTATATATTTAAGAGGTAATGGATATGGCAATAACATATGAACGAAAAAAACAAAGACAAAATAATATTTTATATACAATTGTTGCTGCAATTTTAATATGTGCAGTCTTTTTTGCAATGGTTGTATCTTTCTTTATTAAGGCTGAGGACGATGCTTATGAAATGCTTCATATTCAGACAAAACAGATTAAAGACGATCTTACTTTGCAATTAAAATCAGACAGAGAAAATCTTATTACTATGGCAAACTTTGCGTCAAAGCTCTATGCTGATGGAAAAGGCTATGAGCGTATGTTTGATTCCTTTAATCCTATTGGTTTGTTTTCAAGAATTGGTATACTAAACCCTGACGGCACCTTTATCACAAAGGACGGAGTCTATGATTTGAAAGGGCAAATTTCATTTGAAGAGCAGGCAAGTCTTGGAGAACATATTACCGGTAGAACTTATAGCTATTCAATGCCCGATGAACAGGTAGTCCGCAGCTCTGTTCCAATTCAGGTGGATGGAGAAACTGTCGGCATTATGTATGGCATTATTAAAATCGAAACTATCAACGAAAAATACAATAATATGGCAAAAGAGCTTGATGCTCAGCTTTTTGTTTATGATAAGGAAACAGGAAAATTTATTGTAGATACAATAAATGAAAAACCAACTGAACTGTCAAACTTGAAAAACAGAGAGTATAATGACGGCTATTCATACGAAATGCTGGCTAATTCCGATAAAGGTTATTCATCGTTTAAGTCCATACGAACAGGTGAGAATCTTTATATCCATTATTCAATTATTGAAGATTTTAACTGGGGTATTCTGCTTGCCCGTCATGAAACTCAGGTATTTGAGGAAACACATAAAATATCCCGCAATTTACTTATTATTTTTACTATAATCATTTTAATTATAGCAATTTATCTTGAGCTGATATTAAGAAGCGAAAAAAACAGAGCAAAATTAAATTCAGAGTCTTCTTTTATAAGGCATCTTCTTCTGGAAATAAACAGGCAACATGAAAATATAAATACCGCTTTAAAAAGAATAAAAGAATTTTCAAGTGCCCGTTCCTGCTTCTTTGCAGATACTGACGGAGAAGATTATTACTACATAAAGCCTTCCCTGAAGGATAAATGCTTATTGGGTGACGAAAGAAAATACTTTGTCAGTGAGCTTTTCAGGTATGCGGCAAACATTCACACAGATGATTCATCTACCGGATTTATGCAAATTATTCCCAACAATCACCTTTTAAAAACCAATTCGGAATTTTATCACTTTTTATTAAATCACGGAATAAAAGATGTTTCTTTTGCAATTATTGCAGATAAAGACAACCATGTTAGTATCTTGGGCGCAATTAACCCAAAGAAAAGTTCTGCAATCAGAAAGCTTGTCGGAGATGTTGTTATTTGTTTCTCTATTGCTATATATAACAAAAAGCATCTTAACAAAACTGAGCTTGCTGCAACAACAGATTCTCTTACCGGAGCGTTAAACCGTGTTGCATATAAAAAAGATATTCTCGTTTTTGACGAAGAAAAACCGGAGGACTTTTCCTGCATTTATATTGATGTTAACGAGCTTCATATCAGGAACAATAAATACGGACACGCCGCAGGCGATGAAATGCTTATCTATATTGCAAATTCTTTAAAGGAAGTGTTCTTTGGCCAGCACATTTATCGTATG
>JAZOBB010000054.1:0-4211 GCA_045595745.1 Clostridia bacterium
GCTTTTGACCTGCGTCAAAAAGGATTTAAAAAAATTCTGTCTTTAGATTTTAAATATTTTGATTCTCACAGAACCGGCGACCTTATGACAAGAATGACGTCGGATATTGACTTTGTTCAAAGCTTTTATTCTGCAACTCTACCCAACACAATAAGCCAGGCTATCGCTTTTGTTTCGAGTATTTTTATGATGCTTTTTGCAGGCGGACCTTTTGTTATAATGCTTTTGCTTTTTGTTCTGCCTATGCTTTCGATTTTAGCGGCAAAGCTTTCAAAAGAAATTAGGCCAGCACACAAAAGAATACGAGAAATGCGTGCACGTCTTAACACCGTCGTGCAGGAAAACATAAGTGCAAACCGCGTAGTTAAAGCATTTTGCAATGAAGATTTCGAAACTGAAAAGCTTAAAAGAGCAAACTCTGATTTTAAAAACGCAAACATAAAGGCAAATGATATTTCACGTAAATACGGACCGGTGATGGGAAAGCTACACGATTTGTTTAACCTTTATATAATTGTTGTCGGTGGTATTTTAACAATTAAAGGATATATGACAGTCGGCGAAATTGTTATGTTTAATTCACTTGTATGGAGAGTCACCTCTCCGCTTACAACGTTCAGTAATGTGGTAAACGAATTTTCAAACATTTCTGCCTCAGGTGATAAAATTAAGGAGTTTTTAAACGAGAAACCCGAAATCACAAATCATCCTGAGGTTAAAAAGAAAAAACTTTTTGGAGACATTTTCTTTGACCACGTAACATTTAATTACGAAAACGAGGGTGCTCTTCGCGGTGTAACCTTTAGAATAGACAGAGGACAAAAAATAGGTATTGTCGGCTCAACCGGCTCAGGAAAATCTACCGTAATAAATTTAATAGACCGTTTTTATGAACCAACGGGCGGCAGAATTTTAATTGATGGTGATGATATTCGCAAAATTGACCTTGAACTTTTGCGAAGCAGCGTTTCGGTATCGCAGCAAGACGTTTTTCTGTTTTCCGAGTCCATTGCCAAAAACATTGCCTATGGGCATCCCGGTGCCAAAATGGAAGATATAATAAAAGCCGCAAAAATGGCAAAGGCGCACGATTTTATATCAAGGCTGCCCGAGGGATATAACACGGTAATCGGCGAACGCGGGCTTGGTCTTTCAGGAGGACAAAAGCAAAGAATAACTTTAGCACGTGCTATACTTAAAGACCCATCGATTCTTATTTTAGATGATACAACATCTGCACTTGATGCCGATACCGAAAAATATATTCAAAACCAAATAAACACCAAGCTAAAGGACAAAACTGTAATTATTATATCTCAGAGAATTTCGTCGGTTAAAGACTGTGATCAGATATTAGTTTTTGAAGATGGTAAAATTACAGAACGCGGAACTCATGATGAACTCGTAAAAAATAAAGGATTTTACTATAACATATTTAAACAGCAATTCAGTTCCAGACAAATAGGAACGGAGGTGCATTATAATGGCTAAAGTAAATACTTTTCGCGAAGACGAAGATTTAAAAATTAAATTTGGCAAAAAACATCTCAGCAAAATCGGTCATTATTTAAAGCCTTATAAAACCAGCTTTATATTTACATTGTTTGTGCAGATACTTTCTTCCGCAATAGCAACATCTGTACCCTACCTTTTTCAGAATGCCATAGATGTGCAAATACCAAACAAAAGTATAAAAGGACTTTTATATCTGGGTGCGATTATAATTGCATTTGCAGCTTACAGCTTTTTTGCATCCAAATACGCGTCAAAGCACATAACCTTAATCGGTCAAAGTGTTATAAGCGATATTCGTTTGGATTTGTTTAAGCATTTGCAAAAGCTGCCATTTACATACTACGACAGCCGACCGCACGGAAAAATTTTAGTGCGCGCAGTTAATTATGTTAACAATATCGCCAATTTGCTCTCTGGCGGTATTATAAGTTCTTTAATGGACCTTCTGTCACTTTTGTTCGTTGTTATATTTATGCTGATGATAAATGTAAAGCTTACAATAGTTACTCTGATCGGTGCACCTATTTTTGTGGCAATACTCTATTTATTAAAAAATATACATAGAAAAGCATGGCAAAGCTACAGCGATAAAAATTCAAATCTTACTGCATACATACACGAAAGCATAAACGGTGTACGTATAACTCAGGCATTTGTAAGAGAACGCAGAAACAGCCGTGTGCTTAAGGTTTTAGCGGGAGAATCGATGCAGCACTTTATGAAAGCGAACTCCATTGAGCTTTTAATTCCTCAAATAACAAGCTTTATGGATAATCTTATGACGAGCTTTGTGTTTTATATTTCGATAGCCGCAGTCTTTAAAGACCCAGCAGCATATCAGGTTGGTGTTGTTATAGCAATGACGAACTATATTACACGTTTCTGGACACCGGTTGCTAACTTAAGTGCACATTATAATGCACTTATTACAGGTCTTGCATATTTAGAACGCATTTTTGAAACAATGGAAGAAGATACTGTAATTAACGACAAGCCCGATGCTAAGCCATTAGACTATAAAAAAGGTGAAATTGAATTTAAAAATGTAACCTTTGCATATGACGAAGAAAAAGGTAATGTTTTAGAAAATATTTCGTTTAAAGTAAATGCAGGTGAAAGAATTGCCTTAGTCGGTGAAACAGGCGGAGGCAAATCTACCATTGTAAATCTTTTGAGCCGCTACTATAATTTAAAAGGCGGACAAATTTTGATTGACGGGCAGGATATTGCTGACGTTACCGTCAGCTCACTTCGCGACCGAATGGGATATATGCTTCAGGATTGCTTTATATTTTCAAATACGATAATGGAAAATATACGCTACGGGAAGCTTGATGCAACTGACGAAGAGGTTATAAATGCCGCTAAACTTGTTGGTGCTGATGAGTTTATAGCTAAAATGCCCGACGGATACTTTACAACCGTAAGCGAACGCGGTTCTACGCTTTCGGTAGGTCAAAGACAAATGATATCGCTTGCAAGAGCTATTTTAAGAAATCCCGATATTTTCGTTTTAGATGAGGCAACAAGTAACATTGACACCGAAACAGAACGACAGCTTATTGAGGGTATTAATGTTGTGCTTAAAAACAGAACTTCATTTATAATTGCACACAGACTGTCAACCATAAAGGATGCCGATAAAATCTTTGTTATAGGTCAAAAAAGCATTTTAGAACAAGGAAATCACGACGAGCTTATGGCTCAAAAAGGACATTATTATCATTTGTATACTACACAAACGGACTTACAATAAAAAGATGGTGCTTTAAGCACCATCTTTTTATTGTTTTCCCTCTATGAAATATGTAGCCTCCATATCGGCGGTAGAAAGTGCAAAGGCAAGCGGATACATTTCAAATGCTGAGCCTACATTCCTTTCGTCCTCGCCTCCTGCAAAGCCCATATGATAACGTATTGCAAATGCTTCTTCGCGGGTCAGTCGCATAAATCCGCTTATAATATAAACCGACTTTTCTCCGTGACCGTAGGGCATTTCGTCATAAAACTCATAGGTTGGAACTGTCTGCCAAACTCCGTTTTTGTCTTTTACGTTTCTTGTTCCTTTTTTATAGCAGTTTATCTTGCACAAGTCATGCAAGAGTGCAACAATCGCACAGCTTTCGTCTGAGCAGTTAAGACCATAGGTATCGCGAACTCTCGGTCGTGATAAATAGTCCTCTAAACAGTAATACACATTTAAGCAATGCTCTAAAAGTCCGCCCTCGTATGAGCCATGAAAACGAGTGCTTGCAGGAGCGGTAAAAAAGTCGCTTGATGGCGATAATAAATATTCTAAAAGCTTGTCTGCGCCGTCTCGGGTAATTTTTTCGGTATATATTTTTATAAACTCTTCCTTTTTAGTCATATGTATCCCCTCTTTGCGTTTATTTTAAAATTTCTTTACTGTCAAGCACTAAGGTAAAAGGTCCGTCATTAACTAAAGATACCTTCATATACGCTCCGAAAATACCTTTTTGAGTGTTTTTAAAAAGCTCTTGGCATCTTTTTAGTATATGCTCATAAAGCTCTTCTGCCAGGGCAGGACTACCCGCCTCTGTAAAGCTCGGTCTGTTGCCTTTTTTGCAATCGGCATAGAGTGTAAACTGTGAAACAACCAATATTTCGCCGTCTATCTGGTCTATGCTTAAATTTGTTTTGCCGTTTTCATCCTCGAAAATTCTTAGTCTTGATAC
>JAZOBB010000055.1:0-9140 GCA_045595745.1 Clostridia bacterium
TGTGTCGATAAACTATCGACACACTGGCAGGCTTCGAAAAAGGAAGTTAGATTTTACGAATTTGAATTCGTCGGCGTACGTTGGTACGGTAGAGTTCAAATTCGTAAAAAGCAAGCAACCACGCGCTTTTTCAATAAAAGACGCGTGGTTTTATATATAATAAACTTTTTAAAATTTTAGTTCTTAATTCAAATATAACGACGTGTTACTTGCGGTGGAACGACTTTTTCGACAGTCTGTAACTTCGCTAAATGCGAAGTTTTTTTTATTGTATGTCATATGTGGTCTGCGCTAAATTTAACTGCCGTCAGCCGCCGTATGCCCTTACTGTAGCTATTGCATTATTTAATGCCGCCTCGTCAGCAAGCGGATACTCAAGCAACACTGCTCCCCCACAGCTTGCAACAGCTCTGTAGCCCGACGACGCGCGATATATTACGCAAGATATCGGTCTGCCGAGATACTGCGAATAACCATATTTTTTTGCATAGGGGCCTATTGCTACCTTTTTTCCTGTTACGGGATGTGTCACCATTGTATTGTATGACACCGTAACCGATGATGAATACACCACATCACCAACCACCGAGTCTGAGCCTTGCGGTGTGGTTTTATTTAACTCTTCTTCTTTAAGGTTTTGCACTTTTTCTACATATTGAGTAAATTTTTTGGGTTCGTTTGAATATTCGCGCACATCGGCATCGAATCTTTCTTCTACCTTTTCTCGCTTATATGTCAGTTCCTCTCCTGCTATATTCATTGTAATTTCGTCTGCATTTTCGACCAAGCTGAATATTACGGCTGCATTTTTGTCTGCCTGCGAAGAATCAAGCTTGCCGTCTTTATATACCTTTGTCTCGTCTGATACATCGTAATTGATTATCATTTTATACGGCTCAGAGTCTGTCTTTAGCTCAAAAGATGTTCGTGTTAATCCACGTGTCGGCAAAAGGTCTAAAATTGCACCAACAGCCGCGCTATCACCAACCTTAGTTCCCGTATAGGCTAAAAGTGCCTCGCTGTTGTCGTAATATTGATTTTTGGGTATTTCAAAAAGTGTTTCGTCTGCCTTCTTTTTATCCGAAAAACTTACAACATATCTGGTAATATCATTTTCATCATCCGAAATTTTGCTTATCTTTATAATCTCTGCCGGATTGTTATTATAGCTGTATACTCCACCATCTGTCTGGTAGTATTTATAACTCAATGTTTTTTTGCCGTTATAATATAAATATTTCCAGCTGTCTAAAACATATAAATCTCCCTCTTGTTTGTAGGATAAAATCGAAATATCCTTTGGCTCTTTAGACTCTTTTATGTGTTTAATAAAGCTGTCAAGTTCAGATTCGCCGTATGCCTCGGTATACTCATTAAATGTAATTTTATAAACCGAATTTTCAGCTAGCTCATCGGGTGCCGGTGCCTCTATATTCTTTGGCGGCGGATTTTCACCCGCATCGGGTATGACAAGGCTTTTTAAAATCTTTTTAGCCGCAGCCTTTTTTACGTACTCATTGTTAAAATACATTACAAAATGATAAGGCTGTGGATTTGGCAAGGCTGAAAAAGCATATAGGGTATATTCGCCGTCAGCTTCGCTATAAACACTTTCGGTAAGCGGCGCGGCATATTTTTTTGTCTCTTTTAAGGATTTTGGTTCACTCTTAAAATAAAACCATTTTCCGAAATCTTCGGGTGCGGTTTCGGTATTTATCAGCCGTGCTTTTCCTATCTGACTTTCCCCCGCTCCCTCGCCATAAAATACCGCGACCTCACCTTCTAGCTTTATTTGCCAATCGCGCGGAACACAAATAACGTATCCCGCAAGATTAAGTCTTTTAACGTCATTATTCTTAACAATAAAAATTCCACCTAAAACTGCCAGAACAAAGACCGCTATTAATACATAAATAACAGGCTTTAACCAAATATTTTTTTTAATATCTGCTTCACTCATCGCTACCCTCCACCAATTCTCCAAACAATACACCTTTTTCTTCACGCACAAGACGAACTCGTCTTATCGTTCCCTCCAGCTCTTTGCCGCCGTTTACTACAACAGTTATATAATTGCCTGTTTTTCCTTCGAACAAATCCTTTTGATTGTTATGATACTGCTCAAATAACACGTCTGCCTCGGTATTTATAAATTTTTCTAAAAATTCTTTATGGGTATCAGATGTTATTTTGATAAGCCTTCTGCTGCGTTCCTCTTTAACCTTCGGGTCAACCTGTCCGTCCATATTTGCCGCACGAGTACCTTTTCTGATTGAATATTTAAAAATATGTGCATCTGAGAGCTTTATTTGTCTGGCAAATTGGCAGGTAGCTTCGAACTCTTCTTCCGTTTCGCCTGCAAATCCGACCATTATATCAGTAGCTATTGCAGAATCCGGCATTGCTTTTCTTATGCGGTCTAAAACCTCGGCATATTCTTTTGTTGTATACTTTCGGTTCATTCTCTCTAAGGTGGCATCGCATCCGCTCTGCAAGGACAAATGAAAGTGATGGCACAACTTAGGGATTTTTGCCACAGCCTGTGTAAACTCATCGGTAAAAATGGTAGGCTCTAATGACCCCAAACGAATACGGCTTATTCCATCAATCTCGGCTATGTGTTTAATTAAATCCAAAAGATCGGTTTCGCCCGTTTCTTTCCCATACGATGCTAAATGAATACCCACCAAAACTATTTCGCAAAAGCCAGATTGAGCCAATCGTTTAGCCTCTTTAACCGAGCTTTCTATCGAGCGGGAGCGAATGCGACCCCTCGCATAAGGAATAATGCAATAAGAGCAAAAACGGTTGCAGCCCTCTTGCACCTTCATAATGGCGCGGGTGCGGTTTTCGTAGTGCGTAATTGACAAATCCTCAAATTCGCGAATTTGGCTTATGTCGTTTACCAAAACCCTTTTCTCTTTAGTTTTTAAAAACTCCTCGACCAGCTCGGCGGCTTTTAGGCGACTGTCTGCGCCTATAACAAGGTCAACCTCGGCTATTTTAGAAACCTCGTCGGGTGCGGTTTGTGCATAGCATCCCATAACCGCTATAACGGCTTCGGGATTTAAGTGCTTGGCACGGCGAATCATCTGACGCGATTTTCTGTCGCTTAAACTTGTTACCGTGCAGGTGTTTATTATGTATACATCCGCAGATTCTGCGCTATCAACAATCTTTGCTCCTCTTAAGGCAAATTGTTCTAATATTGCTTCGGTTTCGTATTGATTTACTTTGCAGCCTAAGGTATATGCTGCGACGGTTATTTGCATAGTTATGCTCCTTTGTAGATATATGCGGGCTGTAGAAAAAAGCGCAGACCACGCAAAGCAAATGATAAAATAAATTATTAAGTATCACTAATTTATTAGTTAATACGATTATAGTAGAAATTTGTAAGCAAATTTCTTTTTAATAATGCTTTGCGTTACAAACAAACTTCGCCTCTCGGCATATATAAATATGCCTTCGGGTATCCCCAAGCACAGCTTGGGCTCAGTTTGTTTCTTCTGTATCTTTTTTCGTCCATCCTTTGTAAATTCAAAGATATTTACGTAGCGTAAACGGTAAAAGACTACCGTCTGTACGCGTTGTTTAAAATTTATACTGTTTCCCGTCTTTTACTAAGTGGTAACGGTTCCAAGGCAGAGCCTTGTGTCGCTTGAGGGGGGGTTAAAGGGGGGGAATCGAAATTCCCCTTTGTTTTGCTTCTTTTGCAATCAAAAGAAGGCCCGTCCGGCAGGACTTACTAACTTTTATTTTTACATTTGCGTAAATTCAGAAAGTTTACATAAACAAGAAATACATCCTAAAAATTTATTCGCTCATCATTTCCTGATACATACTGTATAGGCCGTAATAAATTCCCTCTTTTTTCATCAGCTCCCGATGCGTACCCTGCTCTACTATTCCATCCTCGGTTAAAACTAAAATAACCGATGCATTTTTAATTGTAGTCAATCGGTGAGCAATGGTAAAGGTTGTGCGGCCTTTAGCAAGTGTTTCAAGCGATTGCTGAACAATTCTTTCGCTTTCGTTATCTAAAGCAGAGGTTGCCTCGTCAAGTATTAAAATCGGCGGATTTTTTAAGAACGCCCGTGCAATCGAAATGCGTTGCTTTTGCCCGCCCGACAGCTTAACTCCGCGTTCGCCGACATAGGTATCATAGCCGTTTTCAAGGCTCATTATAAAGTCATGTGCACCTGCCTGCTTGGCAGCCTCGATAATTTCTTCTTTTGTTGCTCCGGGCTTTCCGTACTCAATATTTTCAAAAACCGTGCCCGAAAACAGATAAACCTCTTGTTGAACCATTCCGATTTGGTTGCGCAGTGATTCTAAGGTCAGGTTTCTTATATCCTGCCCATCAATTAATATTTTGCCCGAGGTTACGTCATAAAATCTCGGTATAAGATTGCAAAGAGTGGTTTTTCCTCCGCCCGATGGTCCGACTAAAGCTATATTTTCGCCCGGTGTTACGTGCAGGTTTATGTTGTGCAAAACCTCGCTGTTGTCGTCGTTATAGCTAAAGCTTACATTGTCAAATTTAATGTCTCCGACTACGTCTTTAAGTTCTTTTGCGTCGGGCAAATCTTCAATTACAGGAGGTGCATCTAAAACCTCGACAAAACGTTCAATTCCCGTCATTCCGCGCTCAAATTGCTCGGTAAATTCAACAATACGGCGGATAGAGGTGAGCAGTGTAGTTACATAAAGCAAATATGCCATAAGGTCTGCTACCGTTATTTTGCCCTTAATCATAAATAGCGAGCCGGCTACAACAACGGTTATGTACATCACACCGTCAAACAGACGCGTTGTGCTGTGAAAGCCTGCCATATAATGATACATTTCTTTTTTTATATCTAAAAACTTAACATTGCCGCGATTAAACTTTTCCTTTTCTATCGGCTCGTTTGCAAAGGATTTTACAACACGAACACCTAAAAGGCTGTCTTCAACCTGAGCATTAAGCTCGCCTATCTGAACGCGCGATTTTTTAAATGCATTTCGCATACGTCGCTTGAAAAATCTTGTAAACACAAGCATAAAGGGAAGAACCGAGAAGATGATAAGTGTGAGCCAAACGTTAGTGTTCGCAAGAATTATAAACGATGCACCTATTTTAATTGCCGCAATAAAAATTTCTTCGGGGCAATGATGCGCAAACTCGGTTACATCAAACAAATCGCTTGTTATCCGCGCCATAAGCTGACCGATTTTAGTATTGTCATAGTACGAAAACGGCAGCTTTTGCAGATGAGAAAATAAATCTCTGCGCATATCGGTTTCAATTTTTGTTCCCATTATGTGCCCTATCGACTGCATATAATAGTTAGATGCAGTATCTATAATTCTTAAAACCAGATAAAATAAGCCTAGCTTTAAAACTATTTCTGCCGTAAGTGCCGAAAGATTGTTAGTGCCCATATCGGTTATATATCGCACAATAAGTGGCAGATAAAGCTCACATAAGGTTGTAAGCGATGCAAAAAACAAGTCGATTAACAATATCCATTTATATTTTTTAAAATACGGTAAAAATCTTTTTATAAGATTTGTATTACTTCTTTTTTTCTTTTGTGCCATTCTTATTATCCCCTTTAAAATACATCGTCTACTTCAATAACCGCCTTAAATCTTTCGTCTCGCTCGGTGAGTCTTTGACGAACGGTTTGTACTATCTCGTCTTTTTGCTGATGAGAATATCCACACGGAACCTCTAAGTCAAAAATAAGATTTATATTACTCTCTCCGTCAGTCATACGAAAATCGTGAATATTATACCGCTCATCAACACCCTTAACCAAATCAATCAGCATCGCCTTTAGGGCATCTGTTCTTTCGCAGTTTACGGTAATCGGGTCCATATGAATTACTATATGAACATCTAAATCACGTGCAATTTCCTTTTCGGCAAGGTCAATTATTTCGTGAATCCTTACAATATCAATATCATCAGGCACCTCTGCGTGAACAGAAGCCATAACTCTGCCGGGACCGTAGTCGTGAACAATTAAATCGTGTGTTCCGACGATACCCTCCTGTGCTAAAATTCTCTCGTTAATTTCTGCCACAAGCTCAGCATCCGGCGGATTGCCAAGCAAAACACTTATTGTTTCTTTTGCTATCGAAAATCCTGAATACAATACTAAAACAGAAACCGCGCTACCTGCAATTGCATCTATAGGAAAATCTACAAATCCGCTTAATATTGCCGAAACAATAACCGCACCGGTTGATATAACATCGTTTAAGCTGTCGGTCGCCGATGCCTTTATTACACCCGAGTTAATTTTGTTGCCTATATATCTGTTATACGAAAACATCCATACCTTAACCAGCACCGACAAAATTAAAATTATAATCAAAACAAGATTTAGTTCGGGCTTTTCGGGATTTATAATTTTATCGACTGAGCTTTTAAACAGCTCAAAGCCGACCAGCATTATAATAAACGATACGATTAATGACGAAATATATTCAATTCTGCCATGCCCGAACGGGTGCTCTTTGTCGGCTTTTAAGTTGCTCATTTTCAGTCCGATTATTGTCACAACCGACGAACCCATATCAGATAAGTTGTTAAACGCATCTGAGGTGATGGCAATAGAGTTCATTAAAAAACCAATTGCAAGCTTTACTGCAAATAAAAATATATTGCATATTATCCCTAACGCTCCCGCTAAAACTCCGTAACGTTCGCGCACCTCTTTTTTGGCTACTTGCTCAAAATCAGAAATAAAGTGTTTAACTAAAAATTTAATCATTTATATCTCCTTGATAATTGTTTTATTTAAACTTACGCAAAAAGGCTTTATATTATTAATTCTTTCTGTTTTCTTTTAAAAATTCACGCGGTGATTTTCCCTCACACCGTTTAAATGCCCGCGAAAAATAGTACTGATTTTCAAAACCGACCAATTCCGATGCCTCTGACACCGAACACCCGCGGCTTAGCATCAGCTCTTTTGCGCGGTCAATACGCATTCGTCCGTGATATTCGATGATTCCCATACCCATTACTCTTTTAAATGTACTGCACAATAAAGTTTTACTGTAATGAGTTTTTCGGCAAATATCCTCAAGCAATACCGCCTCGCACAGATGCTCGGATAAATATGCAGTAATATCGCTTGTCAGTCGTCTTTCCCATGCATCCTTTGATGTATAAACCGAACGTTCGGATTCTCTTAAAAGCATTATTAAAAGCATTTCAAGATTGAGCTTTACCATCTGCGGACCACCGGGAGGCGCATGCTCTGCCATTTTAACACCTTTTATGTGTGGGTCGTATTCAGGAAGGACAAAGGTTTCTTTAGCCTCGCCGATAAATCGGTTTAAAACGGGCAACGCAACAGCCGGAAGACGCGTGTGCATCCCGCGAAACACTGCCATCGCACTTGAGCGGCACACAAAGCTTACAATAAAAAGTCTTGGCGAAACCTTGCCGTTACAAAAATGCCTGTGAAACTCATTTGGCTTGTGAAAAATTATTTCGCCCTCTTTTAGCAATAGCTGTTTGTTTTTTGTTTGCAGATTTACTTCGCCGCGTTCTACATACAAAAGCTCCCAAAAATCGTGACTTTCGCCCTCATAATCAAAATTTTTATCAAAATCGGAATAGTGTATCGTAACAATTTTATGTACGTTAATAAGACTGCTTATCGCTTGTCTTAAATATATATCTTTAGGCAAATATGACACCTCCGATTTTGGTCTGTGAACAAAAGTATATTTTTTATGTGTTATAATGTATTTTCAATTTCTTATTTATAATATATCATAAAAATATCAATTTGTAAATGGAGGTTTTACTAAATGAACGTTTTAGCAATTGGCTGTCATCCGGACGATATTGAAATCGCTTGTGCCGGAACTTTAATTAAATACGTAAAACAGGGTCACAATGTTACTGTTTGCCACGTAGCAAACGGTAATATGGGTCATGTTGAAATTATGCCCGACGAGCTGCGCGAGATGCGTATTGGCGAGGCTAAAAAGGCAGGCTCTTTAGCCGGCATTAAGGTTGTTACCTGCGACATTGGTGACCTTATTGTTTATTCTGATGACCGCGCTCAGCGCGACAAGGTGGTTAAGGTTATCCGCGAGGCTCAGCCTGACCTTATTATCACACACAGCCCCGACGATTATATGCCGGACCACACTGCTGTATCTAAGCTGGTTTTTGATGCCGCTTTCGCCGCAAGTGTACCGCACTACACCGTTCCTGATTGTGATGCACCTGCATCAAATAACGTACCGATTTATTATCTCGATACTTTAGCAGGTGTTGGTTTTACTCCTGAAGAGTATGTTGACGTTTCTGACGAAATCGACTTAAAGCTTGAGATGCTCGAGTGCCACGTTAGCCAGATGAAATGGATGCGCGAGCATGACCATATTGACTTTGCAGAGTTTGTAAAAACAACTGCACGTTTCCGCGGATTGCAGTGCGGAACAGAGTATGCCGAGGCATTTGCTGTTTGCCGTCACTACGGCAAAATGGTTCCTAAACGCCTTCTTCCGTAATACTAACTAAGTAAATTATTTTTAAAGGAGAGATAGATATGAATTTTATTGATACCGTAAAAGGTTCTTTGCTTGACGGATTTTATCCTGCAGGCTGGGACATGGCAAAAATTGATAGCTTAATCGGCGATCCTGCTACCATCTGCGACCGTCAGCCACACTGGAACAAGGATTTTACACCTATTCAGTGTAACTCTGTTGAAGAGTTCGACACCTTAATGGGCCACGAAATCGCTATGCAGATTAAAAAAGCTAAAGACAACGGCGAAAAGCTGGCTATGATTCTGCCGGTTGGACCGATGGGTATGTACAAATGGGCTGTGTTCTTCTTAAAAGAGTGGAACGTATCCTGTGAGCACGTTACCTGCTTTAATATGGACGAATGGGCAGACGGGGACGGAAATACTCTTCCGGCTGATGACCCGGCTTCATTTACCAATGCAATGAAAGAAGCTTTTTATAAGCCACTGGGCGAGCTTACTGTTCCTGAATCTCAGAGAAACTTTGCTACAAAAGAAAATCTGCCTACATATGCAGAAAAAATTAAAAAGCTTAAAGAAGAGGGCGCAAAACTCGCGTTAGTATTCGGTGTAGGCCGTATGTGCCACATT
>JAZOBB010000056.1:0-18065 GCA_045595745.1 Clostridia bacterium
GCATATGAATCAGAAAATACCATAAGCGAAAAGAAGAAAATTCTTCTCGATTCTGACAGCACAATCGCTCAGGTTGCGCAGGCGGCTCAGATTTTAGGCTACGACCTTTCCGACTCAGATTGCGGAAATGTGCATAAGGCTCTTATTAACATATGCGAAAAGAAAGGTGCGGTTGGCGCAAAAGAATTAGAAGCTTTAATTGCAAGCTCTGCTATGCAGGCACCTTCAACATATCATCTTGAAAGCTACTCAACCAACAGCAGTAACTTAACAAGCTCTATGTCTCAGGTTACACTTAAATGTAATGACGAAATTATGTGCGGTGTAAGCACAGGTGACGGCTCTATTGATTCTGCTTTTCGTGCTATTGAACAATGCATAGGGCATCACTATGAGCTTGATGATTTTCAGGTTCACTCGGTAACAGAAGGAAAAGAAGCATTGGGCTCTGCTGTTGTAAGACTTAGAAATAACGGAAAGCTCTATTCAGGAACGGGTATCTCAACAGATATTGTTGCAGCCAGCATAAGAGCATATATAAATGCATTAAACAAGATTGTTTTTGAGGAGGAATAACATGAAAATCGTATTTTCGACAAAAAATGTAAACCGTGCCTCCTTTCTTGACACATGTCGTTATGCCTATGATTACGGTTTTGCAGGCTTTGAAATATACGACGCAATAAAAGAACGCAGTCAGCATCACGACAGCATTCTGCGCCGCGAACGAACCTCTGATGCAAAGAGAAAACTGGTTAACCGTAACATTGCAGTTCCGGCTCTTCGCATGCCCTATCCTATTGAAAGCAGCGAAACAACTGCCGATATAATTTCAAAATATGTTGATATGGCAGCAAATGCAGGAATAGAAAATATAATTGTACGCGTTGAAGAAAAAACATCGTTCGATATATTAGAAGAAAAGCTTTCTGATGCAATAAAACGTGCCGAAAAAGCAGATGTGGGTATCTTATTTGAAACTGTCGGATATCTTTCAGATACAGAAAATGTTGTAAATATAATTAACTTTTTCTCATCTGCGGCAATAGGAGCGTCTTGGAATGTGCGAGGCACTTATTTTGGTGCAGGCGAAACCTCTGAGGCAACCATCAAGTCTTTGGGCGCATACATAAAGTATGTTCGTCTGGGGGATATGAAAGACGAAAAAACAGTCTTAATCGGCGAAGGAGAACTTCCGGCTGAAAACCTGATTAATGCACTGTCATCACTTAATTTCGATGGGTATATTTGTGCCGCATGGAACGAAGATATTAATGATGCAGATATTGTTTTAACGCACTTTGCTAACTATATCTCATCTCTCAAGCGCGAAAAAAAATCCTTTGATAAGGCATATTACAACAGAGCCAAAACAGGCACATTTGTATGGAAAAAGTATGATGTTATAGACGCAACCTTTTCCGATGTTTTAGATACAATGGTAGAGAAATATCCTGACCAGTATGCGTTTAAATATCCTACATTAGATTATACAAGAACCTATGAGCAGTTCAGACGTGACGTTGACGAATGCGCAGCAGCCCTTATCTCTTTAGGCGTAAAAGCGGGCGACCACGTTGCAGTTTGGGCAACAAATGTTCCCGAGTGGTTTATTACCTTTTGGGCAACAACAAAAATCGGAGCTGTATTGGTTACTGTAAACACAGCCTACAAAATTCACGAAATTGAATATCTGTTAAAGCAATCCGACACACATACTCTGGTTATGATTGAGTATTGCAAGGATATTAACTACAAAGAAATAATCGAAGAGCTTTGCCCCGAGCTTAAAACTCTCGAACCCGGCAAACCTTTATATTCTAAAAATTTGCCGTTTTTACGCAATGTTGTAACTGTCGGCTTTTCAATGGACGGTTGCCTTACTTGGGATGAAATGCTCTCGCGCTCTTCATTAATTCCGCGCGAAGAGGTCAGAAGACGTGCATCTTTAGTTAAGCCTGACGATGTTTGTAATATGCAGTATACATCAGGCACAACAGGCTTTCCTAAAGGAGTTATGCTCACTCACCGCAATATAGTAAATAACGGTAAAACAATCGGCGACAGAATGGATTTATCCACCGCCGACCGTATGATGATTCAGGTGCCGATGTTCCACTGCTTCGGTATGGTGCTTTCTATGACATCTATGATGACACACGGGGGAACACTCAGTCCAATTCCGTACTTCTCACCTAAATCATCCCTAGCCTGCGTAAACGATGAGCATATTACCTGCTTTAACGGTGTGCCCACAATGTTTATTGCAATGTTTAATCATCCCGATTTTGCAAAAACCGATTTTTCTTATATGCGAACCGGCATTATGGCGGGAGCAAACTGCCCCGCAGACCTTATGCGTCGTGCCGCAGATGAAATGAATATGCGCGAAATTATATCTGTATACGGTCAGACCGAAGCCTCACCGGGATGTACGATGGGCGAAGTCAACGAGGATATTGACCACCGTGTTGAAACTGTAGGAAGTGCCTTCCCGGGTGTTGAATGTAAAATTATCGACCCCGAAACCGGCGAAGAATTGCCGGATGGTGAAAGCGGCGAATTTATAGCACGCGGATTTAACATAATGAAGGGATACTATAAAATGCCCGAAGCAACTGCGCAGGCAATAGACAAAGACGGCTGGCTGCATTCAGGCGATATTTGTATGAGAACACCTGACGGCTATTATAAGGTAACAGGCAGATTAAAGGATATGATTATCCGCGGCGGTGAAAATCTTTACCCGCGTGAAATCGAGGAATTTTATCTTACAAATCCGAAGGTTCGCGACGTTCAGGTAGTAGGTGTTCCCGATGAAAGATACGGAGAAGAATGCTGTGCATGGATTATTCTTCACAAGGGCGAAACCGCTGACGAAAACGAAATGCGCGAATTTGGTAACACCTATATAGCACGTCACAAGGTTCCCAGATATTTTCTGTTTGTAAATGAATTTCCGATGAATGCCGCAGGTAAAATCTTAAAATATAAAATGCGCGATGAATCGATTGAACTTTTAGGACTTAAAAAATAGCAAAAATTTTTTAAAAAAACTCTTGACATTTCGTTTTTACAGGAGTATAATACATTTAAATTTGAATATCACAAAGAACGACTGTGACGAAGACGGTCGGATTGCTGAGCTTAAAGAGAGTTGTCGGTTGCTGCGAGACAATAGCAAGGCTTTCCAATGACTTATCACTTCTGAGTCGGAGGACCGAAAGGCAAAGCCTAGTAGACTCCTTCCGTAATGCTGCGTAAAAGCAAAGGGCTTGTTAGAGCTTGAAAGTGACGGAAAAGCTTTCCGTAATTTGAGTGGTACCGCGGGTTATTATAACTCGTCTCAAAGTATATCTTTGAGACGAGTTTTTTGTTTTATTCAAATTTGTAACCAAATATCAAATTTGTCAAAACAAGAAAGGAGACAAAACAATGGATTACAGTTTGAAAGAAGTAGCAGGCCGAATCAAAGACCTGCGCGAAGCAAAGGGCTATACGCAAGAAGGGCTTGCAAAACTTTGCGGTGTATCGGCAGATGATTATAAGGTTTTAGAAGAGGGTGAAACAGATTTTAGCTTTACATTTATTTATAAATGTGCAAAAGCTTGCGGTGTTGAAGTTGTTGATATTTTAGAGGGCACAAGCACAACATTAACTTCATTTGCTATTACAAGAAAAGGCGAAGGTCTTAAAATATTAAAGAAATATGGTGTAGAATACGATAACCTTGCCCCTAAGTTTAAGGGAAAGCTTGCAGAACCGTTCTTAGTTAAATTCCCCTATCTCCCCGAGGAGCAAAATGCACCAATTAAGCTTAACTCTCATAACGGTCAGGAATTTGATGTTATCGTAAAAGGCTCTTTAAAAGTTCAGGTAGGAAACCACATTGAAGTTCTTAACGAGGGTGACTCTATTTTCTATAACAGCATCATCCCTCACGGTATGGTTGCAGCATCAGAGGGCGGATGCGAATTTCACGCAGTAGTTTTAAATCCGCAGGACGGAAAGGTAAGCGAAGAATATCCCGAAGCTCCGTTTATTGCTGAAAAGGTTGCCGCAAAAGAAGCTAAGGCAAAAACTGTTGCTGATGATTTTGTAGAATCCTCGTATGACGAAAACGGTGTATTTAACGGAATCACCTTTAAAAACGAAGATAAATTTAATTTTGCATTTGACTGCGTTGATGCAATCGCTAAAAAGAATCCCGACAAACTTGCAATGATGTGGGTTGCAAATGATAAAACAGATAGAAAATTCACTTTCAGCGATATGAAAAAGTATTCTGCAAAAACTGCAAACTACTTTGAATCATTGGGCATCAAAAAGGGCGATACCGTAATGCTTGTACTTAAAAGACATTATCAGTTCTGGTTCTCGATGCTTGCACTTCATAAGATTGGTGCTATCGCAATTCCCGCAACAAATCAGCTTGTAGAGCACGATTTTGAATACAGATATAAGGCTGCCAAGGTTAAGGCTATTGTTTGTACTGCTGACGGCGACGTGTCGCAAGAGGCAGAAAAGGCAGCTGCCGGATTCCCGGGAATGATTAAAATTTTAGTTGGCGGCAAAAAAGATGGCTGGAATGACTTTAACGTAGAGATGGAACGCTTCAGCACTCATTATTTCCGCACAGAAAATACTCCCTGCGGAAATGACCCGATGCTTATGCTCTTTACATCAGGTACAACAGGATATCCGCGTATTGCAACACATTCATATAAATATGCACTCGGTCATTATCCTACAGCAAAGCACTGGCATAATGTAAACCCTGATGGACTTCACTTTACTATTTCCGATACCGGTTGGGGTAAAGCTCTTTGGGGTAAGCTCTATGGTCAGTGGCTCTGCGAGGCTGGAGTGTTTACCTATGACTTTGACAGATTCCATTCAGAAGACATCTTGCCGATGTTTGCAAAATACAACATCACAACCTTCTGTGCTCCGCCTACAATGTATCGCTTCTTTATTAAAGAGGATTTATCAAAGTATGACCTTTCTTCTATCGAGTATGCAACAACCGCTGGCGAGGCACTTAATCCTGAGGTGTTTAATCAGTTCAAAAAGGCAACCGGACTTACAATTATGGAAGGCTTTGGACAAACTGAAACAACTCTCTCTATCGCAAACTTTGTTGGTTCCACACCGAAAATCGGATCTATGGGCAGACCGAGTCCCCTCTACGATGTTGTAATTTTAGACCCTGACGGCAACGAATGCAAAACCGGTGATACAGGCGAAATCTGCATCCGTGTTAAAGACGATATTCCTTGCGGACTCTTTATCGGTTATTACTTAGATGATGAAAAAACAAAGGAAGTATGGTATGACGGATACTACCATACAGGCGACCAGGCAAATATGGACGAGGACGGATATCTTTGGTATGTAGGCCGCATCGATGACGTTATCAAATCCTCGGGCTATCGTATCGGACCTTTCGAAATCGAGAGTGTTATCATGGAGCTTCCTTATGTTTTAGAATGTGCAATCACTGCTGTTCCCGACGAGGTGCGAGGTCAGATTGTAAAAGCTACAATCGTACTTGTTAAAGGAAAAGAAGGAACAGACGAGCTTAAAAAAGAAATTCAGGAATATGTTAAAACACATACTGCACCTTATAAATACCCAAGAATCGTTGAGTTTGTTGATGAGCTTCCTAAGACTATCAGCGGTAAGGTAAGACGTGTTGAAATCCGTAAAAACGATTTAGAGAAAATGAATAAGTAATTCTATGCGAAGCATATAAACAGGGTGATTTAAGTGAAAAAGACCTATGTAACCTCTATGCCTAATCATATTGGAGCATTTTTAAAAGCAAGTAAATGCTTTTCTCTCCTTGGAATAAACATTACCCGTGTAAGTTACAACAAAGCGGTTGATTCACACACCTTATTTATAGATGCAGAAGGCACGGAAGAACAATTAAAGAAAGCGGATACTGAGCTTAAAAAAATCGGTTATCTGCAAACGGGCGCAAATAAGACGAGTGTTGTTTTGATAGAATTTTGTCTCCCTGATATTCCTGGAAGTGTAACAAATGTACTCGAGCTGATAAGTGAATTCAACTTCAACATCTCCTACATTAGTTCGCAGGAAAACGGAACCGAGCATCAGTATTTCAAAATGGGTTTGTATGTTGAGGATTTCGATAAGATTACAGAATTTCTAAAAGAAGCAGAGAAACTTTGCAAGGTCAGGGTGATAGACTATAACAGCTCCGAGAAGGTTTATGACAACAGTATTTTCTATAACACCTATGTTTTAGGTCTTGCGCAGACAATGGGACTTTCGGAAGAAGTGAGCCGTGAACTTTTGGTACATGTAAACCTTGCAATGCAAACTCTGGATGAACAGGGATTATCACCGTACCGCACATTTGATAGTATCAGCAAATTCGCAGAGCTTCTAGGTGCTTGTAAGGATAAGAATTTTAATCCACGTATAAGCACTCATAAGGTAACTGATAATACCGAAATAACTCTTATTGAGCCGCCTTGCGGAAGTAATACTATTATTATAAAAAGTAATGACAAGGTTTTGTTTGTAGATAGCGGATATGCATGCTACACCGATGAAATGCTCTATGTATTCAGAAGAATAATTCCTGAGTTTGATAATATGGAAAAGACCATACTTGTAACTCATGCAGATGTTGACCACTGCGGACTTCTGCCTATATTTGATAAAGTACTTACAAGCACGAAAACTGCAAATTGCCTTGTAAATGAATATGAGGGCAAGGACGGATACAGAGAATCAAATCCTCTCCATAAGCCTTATATAAACATTTGCAAAATTCTCACATCATACAAAGCGGTGAATCCCGATAAAATAACAGCATTATGGAGCGATATAAAGAATCTGAATGAACCGCTTACTCAGATTGGTTTCTTTGACTTTGAAGAATTGCATTTTGAAGTGTATGAAGGAAAAGGCGGACATCTGCCCGGCGAGCTTGTGCTGATAGACTATTTAAATCATATAGCAATCACAGGTGATATTTACATCAATACACATGGGTTAACCGCTGAACAGGCAGAATACAATCAGTATGCACCAATACTTATGACTTCTGTTGATACCGACCCGAAACTGTGTTTAGAAGAAAGAAAAGCAATTATGCAAAGACTTGGCGTTGGTCAGTGGCAAATCTTTGGTGCACATGGGTTTAAAAAGGACTATTTGGTTAATGTATAAGTAGTATCTATGTATCACTTATATCAAAAAAGGAGCTGTAGCAAAACGAATTTCATTTTGCTACAGCCCTTAATTTAATCCCCAAAACAAATACCCATACCCTTTGCCATCTTTACCAATTCACAGTCAGGGTCTACTCCTTTATTTTTTCCAATAACGTCTTCTAGCGATTCATAAGACATTTCATCGCCCTTTAATGTTACCATATTTCCGAATTTTCCGTTCATGACCAGTTCAACAGCGGCAGAGCCGTAACGGGTTGACAGTATTCTGTCGCGCGAGGTTGGAGTGCCACCACGTTGAATATGCCCCAAAATTGTAGCACGAGCCTCTAAACCTGCGAGCTTTTCAAGCTCATCGGCAACAACTGCACCTATACCGCCTAAGCGAATCGGGTCGGGACTGTCGTCAACCACACGGCTTACGTGAATTTCTCCGCTTTTTGATTTTGCCCCCTCGGCAACAACTACAATACTGAATTTACGTCCTCTATTTTTGCGTTCTTTTATCGCCTCGGCAATTTTATTTATATCATACGGAAGCTCAGGAATCATAATTGCATCTGCTCCGCCCGATATTCCTGCCGCCAAAGCTATCCACCCGGCATAACGCCCCATAACCTCTAAAACCATAATGCGATTATGCGATGCCGCTGTTGTGTGCAGGCGGTCTAAAGCCTCTGATGCCACACTTACCGCGGTATCAAATCCAAAGGTATAGTCGGTGCAGGCCAAGTCATTATCTATCGTTTTTGGCACCCCAACGACCTTAACTCCCTTTCGGGCAAAATCACGACCGCTGGTTAGTGTTCCGTCACCGCCTATTATTATCATTGCATCAATGCCGTTCTTTTTAATATTCTCTACACCAACATCCGACACATCACGATAAACGGTTTTGCCGTTTTCTTCAAAAGGATATTTAAACAAGTTATCTTTATTTGAGCTGTTTAATATAGTTCCGCCAATGGGAAGAATGCCCGAAACCGCATCTAAATCCAAAGGAACAACGTTGTTGTGATACAAGCCGTTATATCCGTGCATAAATCCGACAACTTGGAGCCCGTATTTTAAAATAGCGGTTCTTACCGCCGCACGAATAACCGGATTTAATCCGGGACAGTCTCCTCCACCCGTCATAATACCTATTTTTTTGATTTTTTCTGTCATATAAAGACCTCCTGATTACCTTTTATGATAATTATGATAATTTTTTCAAATTATTTTGCAAGTACGATATAAATATGATATACTTGTCATATACGAATTTTATTTTTTACAATTCAGGTGAAAATTATGACAACAAAAGTTATAAAAATTTTATCAGAAAAGGATTTCGATTTGCTGTCTGAGCCGGCTCGATGCTTAGCAAACGGCGGTTTAGTCGTTTTTCCTACCGAAACAGTTTACGGCTTGGGGGCAAATGCACTTATGCCCGACAGTGTTAAAAAAATTTTTGACGCAAAAGGCAGACCGTCTGATAATCCTTTAATAGTTCACGTTTCAAATAAAAATCAGGTGTCAGATATTGTGCAGAAAATTCCCGAATCGGCAGAAAAGGTAATGGAAAAGCTGTGGCCCGGACCTTTAACCTTAGTTATGCCTCGGGCTGACTGTGTTCCTGATTCTGTTACAGCAGGACTTGATACGGTGGCTGTGCGTTTTCCGTCGCATCCTATTGCGCAAAAGCTTATTGAGCTTTCAGGTGTTCCCGTTGCCGCTCCGAGTGCCAACACTTCAGGAAAACCAAGCCCCACAAAAGCATCGCACGTTTTAGAGGACTTAAACGGCAAGGTCGATTACATAATAGACGGCGGCAGCTGTAATGTAGGCTTAGAATCTACTGTGCTTGATACCACTTCTGCCCCCGCACAGATTTTAAGGCCGGGCGGTGTATCAAAAGAACAGCTTGATGCAATTTTAGGCGAGGTTATATACGATCCGGGGCTTACGGCAAAGGGTGTCGCTCCCAAAAGTCCGGGTATGAAATACAAGCACTATGCTCCAAATGCACAAATGACGATAGTCGAGGGAAAAAATCCTAAGTGCGAGGTTACACGGCTTTTAGATGCCGCACATTCAGATGGCAAAAAGGTCGGCATTTTAGCCTGTGGTTTTAATGAATATAAAGCCGATTTTATATTTGATTGCGGAAGAAGTGCCAAAGAATATGCCGCAAATTTGTTTGATGCCTTGCGTGAGCTTGATTTGCGCGGCGCAGATGTTATAATTGCAGAGTTTCCGTTTGGCGAGACGGGAATTGAGCCTGCTATACGCAACCGCATTTATAAAGCGGCAGGAGGTAATGTTATAAAATGCTGATTCGCAATATGACCGCTGATGATATAGACGAAGTTTTTGTGCTTGAAACCGCTTGTTTTTCGCATCCGTGGACAAAAAATATGTTTGCCGATGAATTAAAACAAAAGACCACAACCTATATGGTTGCCGAAAAAGACGGCAAAATCGTGGGATATATGGGTATGTATCAGGCAGCAGATGAGGGTAACGTTACAAACATAGCTGTACTGCCCGAATATCGCAGGCTTGGCATTGCAAGTGCCCTACTTGACTCGTTTATAAAGCTTTGCATAGATAAAAAGCTTTGTTTTTTAACCTTAGAGGTCAGGAAAAGCAATATTGGCGCAATTTCTCTTTACAAAAAATTTGGTTTTAAAGAAGTTGGTTTGCGCCCGAAATACTACGATAATTCAGAAGATGCCGTTTTAATGACCAGATATTTTGATTAGGAGTGTGAAAAAGTGAGTAAGCTGATTTTAGGAATTGAATCTTCTTGTGACGAAACTGCGGCTGCCGTTATCGAAAACGGTAGAACGGTACTTTCAAACGTAATTTCATCTCAGATAGATATACACAAAAAATATGGCGGAGTTGTTCCCGAAATAGCGTCAAGAAACCATATTTTAAACATATCTCAGGTTATTGAGGGGGCACTTTTAGAGGCTGGCAAAACCTTTGATGATTTAGATGCCATCGCCGTAACCTACGGTCCCGGCTTAATCGGTGCACTTTTGGTGGGTGTGTCGGCGGCAAAGGCAATAAGTGCCGCACGTAACATTCCGCTTGTGGCAGTAAACCACATCCACGGGCACATTGCGGCAAACTATATTGCGCATCCCGATTTAGAGCCTCCGTTTGTTTGTCTGGTGGCATCGGGCGGGCACAGCCACATTGTATATGTTAAAGACTATATGGATTTTGAAATTTTAGGCAGAACGCGAGACGATGCCGCTGGCGAGGCCTTTGATAAAATCGCCCGTGTTTTAGGCTTGGGATATCCCGGCGGCCCTAAGGTTGAACGCTTAGCAGAGCAAGGAAAAAGCGGAGCTGTTAAATTTCCGCAGGTTGAATTTGATGACAACTGCTTTGATTTTAGCTTTTCGGGTGTTAAAACTGCAGTAATTAACCATTTGCATAAGCTCGAGCAACGAGGGGAATCATACAATGCGGCAGATATTGCGGCAAGCTTTCAGTATGCTGTTGTTAATGTGCTTACCGAGCATACAATTTGCGCGGCAAAGGCTAAGGGGTCTGACAAGGTTGTTTTAGCCGGCGGTGTTAGTGCCAACGGTGCTTTAAGACGTTCGTTTGAGCAGGCGGCAGAAAAAAATTCATTAAAGCTTTACTACCCCACTCCGATTTTGTGCACCGACAACGCGGCAATGATTGCCTGTGCAGGATATTACAAGGCTAAAAGCGGCGAATTTGCAGACTCTACCTTAAATGCCGCGGCAAACTTAAAGCTTTAACTATTCCGTCACATCTGACAGGAGGAAACAAAATGGCAAGACAAAAGAAAAAAATACATCCGAAAAAAATTTTAGGTCTTATTTTAGTATTTTTAATAGTTGTTTTCGGCAGTATTTTTATGTATGATTATGCAGGAATTTCATCAGGCAATATGCGTGAGGTAAATGTAAAATCAGGTGCAACAACGCGCGATATCGCCTTAGAATTAAAGTCAGAGGGAGTTATCCATTTTCCTACATTTTTCAGGATTATTTCGAAAATAGGTGGTCACGATTCGGACTATAAGCAGGGAACATATATGCTTTTAGAAAATGCCGGATATAATAAGGTATTTAAAACCTTAAGCGACGGCTCTGCCGCGCAGAACTCTTCGGTTAAGGTTACCATTCCCGAAGGCTTTGAGCTGCGTCATATTGCCGACCGCTTAGAAGAGCTTGGTTTAATAGACCGCAATGAGTTTTACCGCGAAATTGAGCACGGACATTTTAATTATCCGTTTATAGATGCACTGCCCTTTCGCGAAAATCGCTTAGAGGGTTATCTCTTTCCCGATACCTATGAGTTTTTAAAGGGCGAATCGGCTCACAACATCATAAATGCTATGCTTGCTCGTTTTAACGAGATTGTTTATACACAAGAAAATAAGTCTCGTGCCAAAGAGCTTGGTATGTCATTTGATGAAGTGGTAACTCTTTCCTCCATCGTCGAACGCGAAGCAATGGGAGATATTGACAGAAAAAATGTTTCAAGTGTCTTTCATAACCGTTTAAAAAGCAGCAGTTATCCTTATCTGCAATCTTGCGCAACCGTTCAGTATATTTTAAAGGAGCGCAAAACTGTTTTGTCACAGGCAGATACCAAAATAAAATCGCCCTATAACACCTATCAAAACAAGGGTCTGCCCCCCGGACCTATTGCATCACCCGGGGCAAAATCTATCGAGGCAACGCTCTATCCCAACGACACCGAATATCTGTTTTTTGTGCTCGGCTCTGATGGTGTTCATCACTTTTCAAAAACCTTTGACGAGCATCTTTCATACGGCGGATAATCCTAAAATATATCCGCATTTATGCATATAAAATAACTCTTAAATACTTGACATATTTTAAAATTTGTAATAAAATATATATAATAAGATAGTTAAATTATCTTGTTATATACCGCGAGGCTTTTCCGCTCGGCGGATTATTAATGGCAGTTTGAGGGGAATCCCTACAGGAGGTTTGGCGGCATGAAGTACGGCATAGGCGACAAAATCGTGTACCCGATGCACGGGGCCGGCATCATTGAAGCAATTGAAGAACGTGAAATAATGGGAGTCTTGCAAAAGTATTATATAATGAGAATGCCTATCGGCGATATGCGGGTTATGATTCCTATGGAAAACGCAGAAGAAGTAGGTCTTCGGGATGTAATCGACGAGGAAGAGGCGGACCGCGTACTTAAAGAGTTTAAAGATTTCCGCAGCGAAATGGACCCAAATTGGAACAAACGTTACCGCGAAAATATGAGCCGTATTAAAAGCGGAAACATATACGAGGTGGTACACGTTGTTAAAAATCTAATGTTTCGCGACAGAAGCCGCGGACTATCTACCGGAGAGCGCAAAATGCTAAACAGTGCTAAACAAATTTTAGTAAGCGAGCTTGTTGTAGCAAAATCGCTCAGTCAGGGTGATATTGAATACATTATGAACGAAATCGTAGAGGCAGAGCTTTAACTCGTCTTGTAAAATGATGGGAGTGTGTGTCCATGGCAAACCGAAATAAACTTACCGTAAAAATTGCGAATAAGAGTTATACATTGGTTTCCGAGGATTCAAGAGAATATATGCTTGAGGTTTCAGATTTTGTTGACCGCCAGGTAAAAAAAATTAACGAGCTCTCTCCTTGTATGTCTGCCGAAATGGTTGCTGTTTTAACTGCACTTAATATCGCAGACGAATATTT
The DNA here is from genome assembly GCA_045595745.1 of Clostridia bacterium. GTDB lineage: Bacteria > Bacillota > Clostridia > UBA1381 > UBA9506 > RGIG1666. The sequence continues at coordinate 12,929 of JAZOBB010000056.1, forward strand.
TAAACACAAAAAAGAATACGAAATTGCAAATAATAAAATTATTGAATATACAAAAAAGCTCGAGCAGCTCGAGGCTGAGCTTGACGAGTTGAAAAAATAGCTTCCATATAGCTGAAAATTTTTAATTATGCTTAATACTTTTTAAGAAAGTGCCTCAAGACAATCTTAAATCCCCCCTTTTTTAAAGCGGTCTTAAGGCACTTTTTTCTATAAGTTTTTTAAATTATTTTACATATTTTGGAAATATGGCTTGAGCCTAAGGAGGTCTTAGTATGAAAAAAAACAAAAGCTTAATAGGTATAATCTTGCTCTGCTTTATTGTGGCATTATCGTGCAGCTGCAAAGAAAAGCCTAAGCCGGCAAAACCGCAGGAAAGCATAAGCCTTTACTTCGGAAATAAAGATGCAACCGATTTGGTTGAAGAACAAATGTCGGTAGAAGGAATTGAATTTGTTAAAATACCAAAGCTGGTTATAGAAAAACTTTTGGAAGGACCTAAAGAATCCGAGCACAGCCGTATTATTCGCGCAGGAACAAGCCTTTTAGACATAAATTTAAACAAAACTTCTGTAACCGTTAATCTTTCAAAGGAATTTTATAATGAAGAAAATATCTTAGATGTTTTGGCATCTGCCTCGATTGTAAAATCACTCTGCTCTGTTTCGGGTGTTGCAACCGTTAGTATTTTAGTTGAGGGAACTCCGCTCGAGTTAGATGACGGAACAATTATCGCCGATATGAAAGAGGGCGATTTGGTATTTGATGCTGATGCCTTAACACAAGACGAGGCTAACATCACTCTTTATTTCAGCGATGAAGATGCTGACTCTTTAGTTCGCGAAATCCGCCGTGTTAAAATCCCCAAAGGCGAAACAATGGAGAAAATAATACTTTCAGAGCTCATAGCAGGTCCCGGAAAGGATAAAACATACAGAACTCTGCCGCAAGAAACTAAAATCCGATCAATTGAGACTACTGACGGTGTTTGTTTTGTAAACTTATCGCAGGATTTTATCACAAAATACGTAGGCGGCACAGCATCTGAACAGCTTACTGTGTACTCTATTGTAAACTCGTTAACCGAGCTTACCAATGTAGAAAAAGTGCAATTTTTAATTGAGGGCGAAAAGAAAGACGTATTTATTCATATGGTATTTAACGAGCCGATTACGCGCGATGTAAGTATGGTAGAATAAAATATGTAACAAAGGCTGTAGCAAAATGCGCACACCACACAAGGCAAATAAAACGTATAACCAAGCCTTTTGATTAAAACGAAAAAGTCAAAATAACATAAAACTTAATGTAGGAATTCGTCATTTGACGAATTCCTTTTGTTATAATGCCTTGTGTTTCGAACAAACTTCACCCCTCGCGCGTCGAAACACACCTGCCGTGTTCAGATTTTCTTTACAAGAAAGAAAATCATTCACGTAAGCAGTCGGTTTCTCCTTTTCATTCAAAGGCATTTGCCTTTGAATGATGAAGGAACAGATGCGAAGTGGGTAAAGTGGTTGGCATCCGCCGACCACGTAAAAACGTAGCCATCTGTGACGTGGTACGCCTTCGGGTAACCCCTACGGGTTCAGTTTGTCCAGTAACACTGGGCACTTTGACAAAGCAAGTGCAAACGCAGCTTTGCTCTTAGTGCCCGATGATACTCCAAAGGAGTACTGCGCTATTTTCCGTCCAGCCAGAGGAACTGTAGCAAAATGTGCTATTTTCCGTCCAGCCAAGGAGCTGTAGCAAAATATTTCATCTTGCTACAGCTCTTTTTTTGTTTTTTCTCTTTCCTTTAAAAACGTAAAAAAGTCTATCACTTCTATTCGTGAAAAGAAATTGACCTCATTTAAATTAATCGTATTTCCGAACTTTTCTGCTTGCTTTTTTCTTTGCTCATACACAAAAACTTCGTCTTCTTTTAATGTTACATACTTTTCAGCAAAGCCTGTCAGTCTATCGACAGATACACCAAGCTGCTTTGCCAATTTGTTTATCATATCGCTATCGGGCTGTCTTGTTCCTGCCTCGTAATTTGCAAGACAACCGCGGCTTATATCAAGCAGCTTTGCTAAACCGGTCTGTGATATGCCCATTTTTAATCTGTATTTCTTAATATTGGCAGGCAGCTTACCTAAATTGTTTTTTAGCATACTAATCTCCCCAAGTCCAATTTTTTTGTACTTTTATAAGTATTTTATCATACTTTTTGAAAAAGTCAAGTAAAAAGTTCAACTTATTTGAACTTTTTTATTCGTTGACAAGTTTATCTTGATGTTATATAATAGTATTAACAAAAAAATATATTACGGAGGGGTTAAAATGATTAAAGGAATTGAACACATCGCTGTTTGCTCAAACGATACAAAAAGATTAACCGATTGGTATGTTAAAATGTTTGACTGGCAGATAGTTTATGACAATGGAAAGGGCACATATTTTGTAAAAGCGGCTGACGGTTCTATGATAGAAATTATTGCTGCTGACGGCAATGACTTTACATCCGAAGCTAAGGCAGGCGGACTCCGTCACTTTGCATTAAGCATAGACGATGACGATTTTGATGCTATGGTAGAAAAATTAAAGGCAGAGGGTGTTGAGGTTGTTACCGATGTAGCTGTATCTTCTAAGGGAATAAAAACCTTTTTCTTCAGAGATATTGACGGAAACATTTTTCATTTAATTTACAGACCGGTAGCCTTATAATTAAAATATAAACGTACTAATTTTCTACGTATTAAAAACAGGAATTCGCTAATGCGAATTCCTGTTTTTTTATTTGAACATATTAATAGTTTTTATCTAGCTCTTCTTTTCCTCTTCCAATTATCCTGAACTGCCTTAAGACCAGCCCAAACAGGAGCTGCAAGTAAAATTGAAGAATAGGTACCTGCTAAAAGACCTACGATAAGAAGAATTGTAAACTGACGGATTGATGTTACACCCAATACAAACAACATAACAACCGGTAAAAGAGTTGTGATTGTTGTGCTTATCGAACGTCCTAAGGTCTGCTTTACACTGTAATTAACAGTTTCGGCAAACGGAGCCTTTTTACTCTTTCTGTAATTTTCACGTATACGGTCAAACACAACGATTGTATTGTTGATTGAATAACCGATAATGGTAAGAATTGCCGCAATAAGATTTGTGTTAAGCGGAAGACGGAAAATAGCACAAATCGAAAGCATAATTGCACAGTCATGCAAAATTGCAACGATGGCCGAAACACCTGTTTTAAACTCAAAACGAATGGTGATATATAAAAGCATTAAAACAGCTGCAATCGCTGTTGCCTTAACTGCCTGAGCCTTAAGCTCTCCGCCGACTGTTGCGCTTACGTTATCAACCGATAAAATTGCAGCAGCATCTAAAGAATACTTTTCAACAATTTTATCCTGAATCTGGTCACGAACATCATTTTCAACGTTTTTAGTCTGAATAATAATCTGGTTTCTGTCTGCTCTCTGTACGATAGGCTCACCAGCATCGGGAGCAATCTCTTTAACAGTTTTAGCAATTTCATCTAAATCAACTGTTGCAGCCTGTTCGCCCATATCAACTGTCATGCTCATACCACCGGCAAAGTCGATATCTTCAGCAAAGCCGCCGTTTACTACAAGAAAAACAGCACCCAAAAGGATAACGATAATAGAAATTGCCCAATAGATTTTTGCGTGTTCTACGATTTTAAGTGTTTTTTGCATCATCTCTATTACGCCTCCTTTCTTTTGTTAAGGCCGTAAAGCCATGTGTTGCTTATTTTAAGACCAACCATCTGATTAAGCAAGAATTTTGTAACAACGATAGCTGTAAACATACTTACAACAGTACCGATTCCCAAAGTAATAGCAAAGCCCTGAATCGGACCTGTTCCGAAGTAGTAAAGAACTACAGCCGCAATCAATGTTGTAATGTTAGCATCCAAAATTGCAATAAATGCGTTATCAAAGCCTGCGCTAACGGCAGCTTTAATTGTTCTGCCAACCGCGAGCTCTTCTTTCATTCTTGCAAAGATAATTACGTTTGCGTCAACTGCCATACCTACTGAAAGGATAAGACCTGCAATACCCGGAAGGCTTAAGTTTACTCTGAACCAGGTCATTAAAAATGCTACAATTGCAATGTATGCAACCAATGATATATCAGCTAAAAGACCGGGCAGACGATATACCAAAATCATAAATACCATAATAAGTAAAATACCGATTGCCGCAGCAATTAAGCTTGTTTCTAAAGCTCTTTCACCCAAAGTCGGTCCTACACTTCTGAGTTCAACATCTTTAATTGAGAACGGAAGGTTACCCGAATTAATTAATGTTGCCAACTCGTTTGTTTCAGAAGCATTTGAAAATCCGCCCGAAATAACACAGGTTGATGAGTTAATTGTTGTATCAACACTCGGCTGACTTATAACCTCTTCATCAAGCATAATTGCAATGTAGTTTTTACTTTCTGCTTTACGTGCAGCTGCTGTCTGAGTTGCAGTTGCAAATTTTTCGATACCCGAATCGTTAAGAACTAACTCAACATAGTGCTGATCCGGTGCTGTTTCGCTTGTTTTTCCGTATCTTGCAGTTGCACTTTTAACATCTGCACCCTCTAAAACAACGTTGTTGTCAGCATCGCGGAAGGTAAGCTTTGCAGTCTGTCCCAGAGTTTCAACCGCCTGCTGCGGATCCTGAATTGCCGGAATTTCTACTCTGACCTTCTTGTCTCCCTGACGTGAAACAGTTGCCTCACTATAACCAAGTGCGTCTAAACGCTTACGCAGTACGTTTGATACTGACTCCATTTCGTCATCTGTAACAGTTTCTGCCTGTGCCTCGTATGTTATAGACGAGCCACCGACCAAGTCTAATCCCTGACGTATTCCATAATCTTCATCAAGCGCATTGGGGTAACTGATATCCCAACCGAACATCTGAACGTGAAAACCGCATAATGCTATAGCGGCTGCCAGCGCAATGACGAGTATAGCTGCTACCAATTTGGTAATGCTTTTACCCATTTTATTTCCTCCTTTGTTTAAATCACATAGAATTATTATATATACTTATTTCGTTTAAGTCAACAAAAATATGCAAATTTAATTAAATTGTAACTCAATTTTCCATTTAATAGGTATATTTTTATT
>JAZOBB010000057.1:0-17833 GCA_045595745.1 Clostridia bacterium
TAAACTTAAAAATATGAATATTGTTCCCGTAACGGTCGCAGAAAATCAAACAGGCAAGGTAACAGTTAATATGCAAAAAGAAACCTTCTCATTAGATGCAGGCGATAAAGTTATGCTTTGGAATAATATGACGGGTATAACGCCGTTGTGTAAAGAGTTTACAGTGGAATAAAATGAAAAATCCTGTCTTCTGGCAGGATTTTTGCTATTCCGTCTTAAAGACGGATTTAGTTGAAAAGACCGTCAATCTTAATAAAAGATTGACGGTCTTTTCTGGTGACCCGTAGGGGACTCGAACCCCTGTTTCCGCCGTGAGAGGGCGGCGTCTTAACCGCTTGACCAACAGGCCGTATTCAGTTTTAAAATTAACTTGCTATATTATTATAACACAAAAATTTTAAATTGCAAGTATTTTTTTGGTTTTTGTCATTATTTTTAGTTTTGCAATTATTTTAGTAGACATTGCCGCAAATTTCGGATATAATATATAATGATATAATATGGGTATTATATGGGTATTTGATAACGGACGGGCGGTGAGCAGATGATAAAAAACAGACCTTATGAAAACAAAAATTTTGCCTATGCTTTAATTTTTTTTATGGCAATTCTGACTAAATATCTGTTGTTCGGATTTTCATATTATCCGATACTTGACGATTTTATTCAATACGGCGGCTATCCGCTTTATAACGACTTGGGGTATGTTTATTTTAAAATCGGCACGATGGCAGCACGTCCGTTTGCGAGTCTTTTAGACCCTGTATTTTGGGGAGCTATGTGGGGCAATATGCGTTTTGCGTTAATCCTAATCAGCCTGCTTCACTTTTTTTCGGTCTTTTTAGCTGCAAAAACATTAGACAAATGCGGATTTAAAATAAGTCCTCTGTTTTTTATAATAACCCTTTTTATACCCATCGGCTCAGAGGGGGCATACTGGCTTTCAGCATCGAGCCGCTTGGTTGTGGGAATGTTTTTTGCCGCACTATCGCTTTATCTTTTAGTAAGATATTTTTCTGATAAAAAGAAACACTTTTTGGTGCTGTTTACGGTTTTTCATATAATATCATACGGATTTTACGAGCCTGTATGCATAGTCGCCTTTTTGGGTGTGTGCCTTATAGCACTTAATTTCCACAAGGATTTAAAACAAAAGTGGTGGATTCTTTTAATCCCCGTAATTTCGATGCTTTTGTTAATGGTTTATTATGCCTGGGGAGCAAATTTAGGGGCATTGGGCAGTCGCGCGAGCGGATTTTCACTTTCGGATATCTTTTTTAAGATTAAAGACGGAGCAGTTCAGGTCGCAAGATGCTTTACGAAGGGTATTTACAAATCAACCGTAAAGGGCTTTTTTGCAGGACTTTTTGTAGTAGCAAAAGAAGGTTTTTCAGGCGGACTGTGGTTAGTTATTTGCGGTTTAATAGCTCTCTGGCTTTATAAGGCGGCGGCAAAAACAAAAACTGAAAAGGGCAAGGTGCTGTTTTTAGTCGGTCTTATCCTGTTTTTAGCACCGCTTGCTCCTAACGTTGTGGTCGAAACAGTGTGGATTCCGTACAGAGCAATTTTTGTTTCGCTTTTTGGATTTGCACTAATGGCAGAGCCGATTTTTACCTTCGTTTTTCGTTCAAAACGGCTGCAGGCACTTGCTTGCTCTTTGGTTTTAATAGTTTTTCTGGTTGCAAATGCCAATGAGTATAATACATATAAAAAGGTCAGCGAATTTGATACGATTACAGCTCAAAACATAGCCGAACAGCTGTCTGACGAGGTTATGCGGGGCGAAAAAAATGTGGTATTAATCGTAGAGGGAGCATATGAAATTCCTCAGGTCGATTTATACAAAGACCACGTAAAAAGTGTTATCGAGACAGACTGGTCACTAACGGGCGCAGTTCGTGCCGTAACGGGAAATATTAAAATTAAAAAAATTACACCTGCAAGATTTGAAACGGCAGATATATCGGACGAGCAGGTTTTATATATGGGAGAAGACGGACATATAACAGACATAACTAAAGAATACGTTAAATAAAAACAGAGGTGAAAGAAAGTGTCAAAAGGCAGAATTGATATTTTAGGTGTATTAGTTGACAAGCTTACAATGAACGAGGCATTAAACAGACTTAAGGTTTATTTAAAAGAAAGCAAACCGCACGCGGTTTATACACCGAATTCCGAGATTATAATGCGTGCATACCGCGATGAAAACTTTAAAAATGTGCTAAACAGCGCAGATATGGTCGTTGCTGACGGCATAGGAGTTGTGTATGCATCGAGAATATTAAAAGACCCGATTAAAGAAAGAGTCGGTGGATTCGACCTGTCGGGACTTTTGTTAAAAGAGATATCAGACGGCAGCGCAAGCCTTTACTTCTTTGGTGGAAAGCCGGGGGTTGCAGAGCAGGCTAAAAAGAATCTGTGCAAAAAATATCCTAAGCTCAACATATGCGGTGTAGCAGACGGATACTTTGATGCCGAAAAAGAAAAAGCAATAATTGCAGATATTAAAGAGAAAAAGCCGGATATTATTTTTGTTTGCTTAGGTGTTCCCAAGCAGGAGGAATGGATTTTTGCTCATAAAAAAGAGCTGGGAGCGAAAATTTTAATGGGCATAGGCGGCAGCTTAGACGTTTATGCAGGGGTTGCAGAAAGAGCACCCATGGCCTTCCAGAAGCTGGGCCTTGAGTGGTTTTACAGACTTATAAAAGAACCGTGGAGAATAGGCAGAATGATGGATTTACCCAAATTCGGCTTTACGGTGCTTTTAAAGGGCGAAAGAGTCGAAAAGACCGCAAATGTGCGAAAGGAGAAAACAAATGGCTGAGTTTAAATCAGGATTTGTCAGCTTAATAGGCAGACCAAACGTAGGAAAATCGACACTTTTAAACCGAATGGTCGGCGAAAAAATTGCCATAATATCGAACAAGCCACAGACTACCCGTAACAATGTTCTGGGCATTATGACCGAGGACGATGTTCAGATTATTTTCACCGATACTCCAGGTATTCACGCACCTGCTACCAAGCTGGGCGAATTTATGGTAAAATCGGCACAAACCGCTATGCGTGATGTCGATGCGGTGCTGTTTTTGGTCGAACCGATAGACAACGTAGGTCGCACCGAAGAAAAAATAATCGAAGATTTAAAAAAATCCGACTGCCCCGTAATTTTAGTTATCAATAAAATTGATAAAATAAAAAGAGAAGAACTGCTTTCGATTATTACAAAATATACAGAAAAATTCGATTTTTATGCAGTTGTTCCAATCTCGGCACAGAAAAATGACGGAATAGACCTTTTAAAGAAAGAGCTTTTTAAGCTTATTCCCGAAGGTCCGATGTTTTATCCTGAGGATATGGTAACTGACCAGCCTGAACGACAAATCGTGGCAGAAACAATACGTGAAAAGATTTTAAGAAATTTAGATAAAGAGGTTCCGCACGGAATTGCCATCGAGATTATGAAAATGAAGGACAAGGGCAAAACCGTAGAAATAATTGCAAATATCTATTGCGAAAAAATGAGCCACAAGGGCATTTTAATCGGCAAAAACGGCGAAATGATGAAAAAAATCGGTCAGCTTGCCCGCGAAGATATGGAAAAAATGCTCGACAAAAAGGTATATTTAGAGCTTTGGGTTAAGGTTAAAGAGGATTGGCGAAACCGAGACAGCTTAATTCGAAATTTCGGATACGATATGAACGAATAAAAATTTTACCACGTATAATCCGAATATATTATTCCAAACTAAATTCACAGAGGGAAAATTTTTGTGAAGGCGGGATAAATATGAACGAGGAACGTGCGTGGGAAAGATTTTGCCAAACAGGCAATATTAATGAGTATTTGTTATATAAAGGATTGCTCTCGGGCGATGATAACACAATGACGGGCGAAAACAATGCTAACTCGTCAACACTTTCAAGAGGAAACGAAAATGGAACTGATTAAAACAGACGGAGTTGTGCTAAAACGCACAAATGTGGGCGACAACGACGTTATACTAACTGTTTTTACAGACAGGCTGGGTGTTGTGCAGGCATCGGCAAAGGGCGTAAAGAGCTTAAAAAGTCGGCTTGCGGCAGGCTCTGCCCTGTTTACATACGCAGAATTTGTGCTAAAATCGGGCAAAAGCATGTACTCTGTCAGCTCGTGTGAGCCAAAAGAGAGCTTTTATAGCTTATCTACCAACATAGAAAGGCTTGCATTTGCGACCTATATAGCCGATTTAACTGCTTATGCCGTGCGTGAAGAAATGCCTGATAACAGGCTTTTAACCCTTTTATTAAACACACTTTATCTGTTTGCAAATTCGCAAAGAGATTTAAGAATTATAAAATGTGTGTATGAACTTAAGCTTTTGTCATATATTGGCTTTGCTCCCGAGCTGTCGGGTTGTGTGCGTTGCGGTGATGTTTCAGATATTGATTATATATCGGCAGCCTCGGGCGGGCTTTTGTGCACGAACTGCAAGACCTCACAAGACAGAACAAAAAAATTGTCAGAACAATGCTTAATTGCAATGAGATATATAATATACACAGAAGATAAGCGGTCGTTTGCATTTTCTGCCTCAGAAAAAGTGACCGAAGAGCTTGAAAATCACATCGAAAGCTTTATAAAAGAACACATAGACAAGGATTTTTATTCACTTACGTATTTAAATATGATTTTGGGAAAACCGCAAAAGCGGTGAAAGGACGATACTGATGAATTTAGACCGTATTTTAAAACGAGTTCAAAAGCCGACCAGATATATCGGCTCGGAGTATAACAGCGTACATAAGGATAAAAACGAGGTTGATATTCGTTTTGCGTTTTGCTTTCCTGATGTGTACGAGGTTGGTATGTCGCATCTGGGAATGAAAATTTTATATCACCTTTTAAACGAGCAAAAGGATATATGCTGCGAGCGAGTGTTTGCTCCCTGGGTCGATATGGAAGAAGAAATGCGAAAAGAGGGAATCCCTTTGTTTTCGTTAGAGAGCAAATCCCCCGTGCGCGAGTTTGATTTTGTTGGCTTTACCCTGCAGTACGAAATGAGCTTTTCTAATATCATAAATATGCTTGATTTGGCAGGAATACCGCTTTTATCAGAAGACAGAGGCGAAGACGAGCCGTTTGTTTGCTGTGGAGGACCTTGTGCATATAATCCCGAGCCGCTTGCTGATTTTGTTGACTTTTTTATGCTCGGCGAGGGCGAAGAAATTATGCTAGAGGTTATGCAGGCTCACCGCGAGTGGAAAAAATCAGGTGAGCCAAGAAAAGCATTTTTAGAAAGAATTTTAAAAATAGAGGGCATCTATGTTCCGTGCTTTTACGATGTAAGCTATAACGATGACGGCACAATTAAAGAATTTGAGCCAAACCATCCCGACGCACCGAAAAAAATTAAAAAGCGCATAATTAAAGACTTAGATAATGTTATCTATCCCGATAAATTCATCGTTCCTTTTATGGAGATTGTCCACGACAGAATAATGCTCGAGGTATTCAGAGGTTGCATACGCGGCTGTCGTTTTTGTCAGGCTGGTATGATTTATCGTCCTGTGCGTGAAAAAACTCCCGAAACTCTGCTAGATTATGCCAAAAAGCTCATAGATTCAACAGGCTATGAAGAAATGTCAATCTCGAGTCTTTCAACGAGCGACTACACTAAGTTAAAAGAACTCACCGACGGACTTTTAGAGCTTACTGAGGATAAAAAAATAAGCCTGAGTCTTCCGTCGCTTCGTCTTGACAACTTTTCTATGGAGCTTATGCAAAAGGTACAAAAGGTCAGAAAAAGCGGTCTTACCTTTGCTCCCGAGGCGGGTACACAAAGACTTCGCGATGTTATAAACAAGGGCATAACAGAAGAAGATTTGCTGCGTGCCGCATCAATTGCCTTTCTGGGCGGATATGGTGGTGTTAAGCTTTACTTTATGATGGGTCTTCCGACCGAAACCCGAGAAGATTTGGCAGGCATTGCACGTCTTTCAGAAAAGGTGCTAGAGCAATATTTTGCTGTGCCGAAAGAACAGCGCAATAAAAATCTTAAAATAACAGTAAGCACATCTTCATTTGTTCCAAAGCCTTTTACACCATTTCAATGGGTAAGACAAAACGGCGTAAAAGAGTTAGAAGAAAAACAGGTATTTTTAAAGAATGAAATAAAGAGCAAAAAAGTAAGCTACAACTGGCACGATGCACAGTTATCTGTTATGGAGGGTGTGTTTGCACGCGGAGACAGACGACTTTCTAAAGTATTGCTCTGCGCTCAGAAATTAGGAGCAAAATTCGACGGCTGGCACGAATATTTTGACTGGAACTTATGGATGCAGGCATTTGCCGATGCAGAAGTTGACCCGTATTTTTATAATCTTCGTGACAGAGAGTATTCAGAAATTCTGCCTTGGGACCATATAGATGTAGGCGTAAGCAAAGAATTTTTAATTAACGAAAACGAAAAGGCAAAACGCGGCGAGGTTACACCAAACTGTCGTGAAAAATGTAACGGCTGCGGAGTTATTAAAGGCTTTGGAGGTGGTTTGTGTGGTTAAATATCGTCTTGAATTTTCAAAAACGGGCGAAACTAAATTTGTTTCGCATCTTGATTTGGTAAGACTTTTTTCAAGAGTTTTTAAAAGAGCAGAACTTCCACTGGCTTATTCAGAGGGATTTAATCCGCACCCTAAAATGTCAATCGGCATACCTCTTTCTGTCGGTGTTACAAGCGAGGCAGAGCTTTTAGATGTTGAGTTTTATAACGAGGTAGAGGCAGAGGACATAAAAGTCCGCTTAAACGAAAAAATGCCGATGGGAATTTTAATAAGCAAGGTAAAAAAGCTTGAGCAAGGAGATAAAAAGCTTTCAACCGTTTCTAAAGCTCAGTATGCTGTCAAGCTGTTCGGCGCAGAGCTAAGCGAAAATATAGTATCTGACTTTATGTCAAAAGAAACAATCGAAATCGAGAAAAAAACCAAACGCTCAGAAAAGGTCGTTGATATAAAGCCCGATATTTTTAAGCTTTCATACATATCCGAAAACGAGCTTTTTATGGAGCTTGCAACAGGCAGTAATGCTAATTTAAAGCCTGATGTGGTGTTAGAGGCAATGAAAAAATTTATTTGCGGATTTAATCCCGAAGACTATGCGGTGCATCGCTCAAAAATGACCGATGCAGACAGTTGTGAGCTAATTTAATTTGTTAAATATTTATATTGCCAAAACTAATATTTACAGTTATAATAAAAATGGAATAGTTTGAGCCTTAAGCGGATGCTAACGTAACTGCTTAAATACGGAAGGATGAAATATATGCCAACAGAACACGAATGCTACAATACCTTAGATTTGCGCGAGGTTTTTGGCTGTCACGTTTTTAACGACAGTGTAATGAAAGAACGCCTGCCAAAAGAAATCTATGAGGCATTACATAAAACAATTGAAGAAGGCACAAGGCTTGAGACCGAGGTTGCGGCCGTTGTTGCAGATAGTATGAAGGAATGGGCGATTGAGCACGGCGCAACACACTACACACATTGGTTTCAGCCGTTAAACGGCTTTACTGCCGAAAAGCACGATTCCTTTTTAAATGTGCCGCTGGGCGGCGATAAGGCAATCGCAGAATTTTCTGCAAAAGAGCTTATAAAAGGTGAGCCGGATGCATCAAGCTTTCCGTCGGGCGGACTTCGTGCAACATTCGAGGCACGCGGCTACACCGCGTGGGACTGCACATCTCCTGCATTTTTAAAGCAGGATTCAAGTGGTCTTACACTTTGCATACCTACTGCTTTTTGCTCGTATAACGGCGAAGCATTAGATAAAAAAACACCGCTTTTGCGCTCTGTTGAGGCAATATCGAAGCAAGCGGTACGTATCTTGCGCCTGTTTGGCGATACCGAAACAAACCGCGTAATCATAACCTGCGGACCTGAGCAGGAATATTTTTTGGTCGATAAGGAAATGTTTAAAAAAAGACCTGATTTAGTTTTTACGGGTCGCACACTTTTTGGTTGCAAACCACCAAAAACACAAGAGATGGATGACCACTATTTCGGAACATTAAAAGAACGCGTTGCCGCATTTATGAAAGAGCTTGACTATGAGCTGTGGAAGGTTGGCGTTATGGCAAAGACCAAGCATAACGAGGCAGCACCTGCACAGCACGAGCTTGCACCTATTTTTGGTACGGTAAACATTGCAACCGACCACAATCAGCTTACTATGGAGCTGATGAAAAAAATTGCTGACCGTCACGGAATGTCGTGCCTGCTGCACGAAAAACCCTTTGCCGGAATAAACGGCAGCGGAAAGCATAATAACTGGTCTATAAATACTCCGTCGGGGCAGAATCTTTTTAATCCGGGCAAAACTCCGCGCGAAAATGCACAGTTTTTGGTATTTTTGTGTGCTGTAATAAAGGCAATTGACGAAAATGCAGAATTAATCCGTGCATCTGCGGCAAATGCAGGAAATGACTATCGCTTGGGAGCACTTGAAGCACCGCCTGCCATTATTTCAATCTTTTTGGGTGATGAGCTTAACGAAGTGTTAGACGAGGTCGAAAAGGGAATTAAACGTGATGTAAACTTTGGCGGAAAGCTGGATTTCGGTGTGCCTACACTTCCGGCATTCCAGACGGATAAAACCGACCGCAACAGAACATCACCGTTTGCCTTTACCGGTAACAAATTTGAGTTTCGAATGGTTCCGTCATCTGCATCTGTTGCAGGTCCAAATACCGTTTTAAACACCGTTGTTGCCGAGGCTCTTTGCGAAATTGCTGACGAGCTTGAAAAAGCAGAAGATTTTAAAACTGCACTCGGCGATGTTTTAAGCAAAATTGTAAAAGAGCATAAAAGGGTTATATTTGACGGAAACGGATACGGCGAAGAATGGGTAAAAGAGGCGTCTAGTCGCGGATTGCCAAATATTAATAACTCCGTTGATTCTTACCGTGCTTTTATCTATGATAAATCAATAGAAATTTTTGAAAAACACCATGTTTATACACGTACCGAGCTTGAATCTCGTTACGAAATAAAAATGGATAAATATATAAAAATAAACACTATCGAGGCGCACACAATGCTTGAGATGTGCCACAAGCAAATTATTCCTGCGTGTATGCGTTACAGCAGCGTGGTTGCTAAGACGCTTACAAATTTAAAGGCAACCGGTCTGCCGCTTGATACGCAAATTAACGAGGAAATTCTCTTAGAGGTTACGTCAAATCTGGCTAAGCTTAACCGCAGTGTTAAAAAGCTGGAAAAAGCGGTTTTAAAATCAGAAACCTTAGAGGGTAATTTTGTAGCTCAGGCAGAGTTTGTGCGCGACGGCGTTGTAACAGCTATGTCAGAGGTCAGAAAATATGCTGATGCCTTAGAAATGTGCGTCGACAAAGAACATTGGCCTATACCGACATACAGTGACTTAATTTATAGTGTTTAAAGAAATGGCGAAGCCATTTCTCACCAAAAATTTTAAAAGAAAAGAGAAGATGTTTATCAGTTTGTAGTTTGTAAGTAAGACAAAGATGTAAGGAAGAAGAAAGGAAGAAAAGAATGGAATTTTCACAAATCATAGGAATAATATTATCGCTTTTAAGCGGTCTTGGATTGTTTTTATTTGGTATGAACTTAATGGGCGACGGCTTAGAAAAAGCTGCCGGCGACAAAATGAGCGGCATTATCGAAAAAATGACCGGAAATCTTTTTAAAGCTGTTTTTGCAGGTGCCTTGGTTACTGCCCTTATTCAATCATCGTCAGCTACAACCGTTATGGTTATCGGTTTTATAAATGCCGGAATAATGAAGCTGAGTCAGGCAGTGGGTGTAATTATGGGTGCCAATGTGGGTACGACCGTAACAGCTCAGCTTTTAAGTCTTTCCGAAATAAGTGGAAGTGCCTGGTATTTGGCTATATTAAAGCCGACAAACTTTGCTCCTGTTTTAATTGGTGTTGGTGTTTTCTTTATAATATTCTCTAAAAAGAAAATTATAAACCACATTGGTGATATTTTTGCAGGCTTTGGTATGATTTTTATCGGTATGAGTATGATGGAGGGCGCAGTTGACCCGCTTAAAGAATTACCGTGGTTTCAAACAATGTTTGAATCGCTGACAAACCCTGTTTTAGGTGTTTTGGCAGGTGCGTTGGTTACTGCAATTATCCAGTCATCATCTGCATCAATCGGTATACTTCAGGCGGCATCAGCAACCGGAAACGTTACATTTTCATCGGCTGCTCCGATTATTTTGGGTCAGAATATCGGTACTTGTATAACTGCTATGTTATCTGCTGTCGGAGCAAACAAAAATGCTAAAAGAGCGGCTGTAATCCACTTATCGTTTAACGTAATCGGAACGGTAGTATTCCTTGTGGTGTTATATTCCATTAAAAATATGATTCCGTTCTGGGATGATGTGGCAAATAAAAACACAATTGCGAATTTCCATTTAGTATTTAACATAGTAAATACTCTGCTTCTTCTGCCGTTTACGAAGCTTTTGGTTAAGCTTGCAAACTTTGTTGTTAAAGATATAGAAGTTGTTGAAGAAAAGACAAAACCTTTAGACGAGCGTTTTCTTGCAAATCCGCCGGTTGCTGTAGAGCAGGCTAAAAAAGAAACTCTTAATATGGCGAGCTTTGCTTATAACAACTTTATGCTCAGCAAAAAAGCAGTTGTTGATATAGATTTTAATGTCGAAGAAATACTTTTGGCAAACGAAGAAGTTATCGACGAATACGAGTCTGACATATGGCGATATCTTATGAAAATTGTCGATGCAGACTTAAGCACCGCAGACAGTAAGCTGACATCGAGCTTGTTCCACGTTTTAATTGACATTGAACGCATAGGCGACCGATGCTTAAATATGTTCGAGGTTGCAAAAGAAATGCATTCTAATGGTATAGTTATGTCAGATAGAGCCCGCAAGGATTTGGGAGCTATGATGGATGCGGTCGGCGAGGTATTTAGTCTGACTATTTCGTGTTACAATAAGATGGATAAGGATATATCGCATAAAATTACAACCTATGAGGATGTAATTGACGAGATGCGTCAGCGTTTGCGAATTGACCATATGACGCGTATGTCAAACAACGAGTGCAACTTCGAGGCTGGGGTTTCCTATCTTGATTTGGCAAGTAACTTAGAGCGTATTTCGGATCACTGTGCAAATATTGCTAAAAGCGTTGAGCAGCTTATGAGTAAAAACACCAAGTTTGACCCGCATAAGGATTCTAAGTCTTTCCAGAAAGAAAATCCACGTGAATATGCGATTTTATACAGAGAATTTGACGAAAAATACCGTATGAAAGCAGAATAAACAATATGGGATAAAGAGAGATAGTTGCTCTCTTTATCCCCATTCTTATATTTGGATAAAAGGAAAGGTTTTTAATATGGTAATAGACTTTCATGTGCATTTATTTCCTGACAAGCTGGCAGAACGAGCAATGTCAGAGCTTACCGCACGCGCAAATGTTGTAGCACACAGCAACGGAACGGTAGCTGATACGAGAGCGAGTATGAAAAATGACGGCGTAGATATTTCTGTCATTCAGAACATTGCAACAAATGCGCATCAAATGCACAACGTTAATTTGTTTGCAATTGAGCTTGATAAAGAGCCTGATTTTGTGAGCTTTGGAAGTGTGCATCACGAGGGCGACTGGCAATACGAGCTAGATATGCTGTCTGATAGCGGCATAAAGGGCATAAAGCTGCATCCTGATTATCAGAAATTTTACATAAACGACCCCAAAATGCAACCGATTTACGAGGGAATTTTAAAACGTAATTTTGTACTTATGTTTCATGCAGGCTTAGATATCGGATATCCCGACCCGATTCACTGTACTCCGCAAAGGGCGGCAGAAACGCTTGGCCTGTTTCGCGGTGAAAAGGTAGTTTTTGCACACTCGGGCGGATTTGATATGTGGGAAGATGTAAAAAAATATCTGATTAGCGAGGATATTTATATTGATACCTCAATGACAAACGGATATTTAGAAAAAGATAAGCACGAAGAGCTATATCGAGCTCATAACGAAAATAAAATTTTATTTGCAACCGATTTTCCGTGGAGCGGATTTAAAGAGGAGATAGCGGCAATTCGTGCTCTTAATATGAGTGAGGAATGGAAAGAAAAGGTGCTGCACAAAAACGCAGAGAGGTTATTAGGACTATAATATTGAAAGGATGATTATAATGGCTTCGTACAATCCAAAATCATTAAAAGCAGAGGAGTTTATAAACGACGGCGAAATTCTGGCTACCTTAGAATATGCAGAAAAAAACAAACATAACCTGAATTTGATTGACGAAATTTTAAAAAAGGCTCGTCCTAAAAAGACAGAACACGGGGTTTCTTGCGAGGGGCTTACACATCGCGAGGCATCTGTGCTTTTAGCATGCGACATTCCTGAAAAGGTCGAAGAGATTTACAAGATTGCCGAAGAAATAAAACTTGCATTTTACGGAAACAGAATCGTTATGTTTGCGCCGCTTTACCTTTCAAATTATTGTGTAAATGGTTGTCTTTACTGCCCGTATCACCTTAAAAATACGCATATCGCACGCAAAAAGCTCACGCAGGATGAAATTCGTGCCGAGGTTATTGCGCTTCAGGATATGGGACATAAACGCTTAGCAATTGAGTCGGGCGAAGACCCCGTAAACAATCCTATTGAATACATATTAGAAAGCATAAAAACTATATACTCCATTAATCATAAAAACGGAGCTATCCGCCGTGTTAACGTAAATATAGCGGCAACTACGGTCGAAAATTACAGAAAACTTAAAGAGGCAGGAATAGGCACATACATACTCTTTCAAGAGACGTATCACAAAGAAAGCTACGAAAGACTGCACCCTACAGGCCCTAAGCACAACTATGCATATCATACCGAGGCAATGGACAGAGCTATGGAAGGCGGTATAGACGATGTTGGTCTGGGTGTTTTGTTTGGCCTAGAGCTTTATAAGTACGAGTTTGCGGGCTTAATTATGCACGCAGAGCATTTAGAGGCGGTGCACGGCGTTGGTCCACACACCATAAGTGTTCCGAGAGTAAAACGTGCAGATGATATAGACCCCGATGTTTTTGATAATTCTATTCCTGATGAAATGTTTGAAAAAATTATTGCCTGCATTCGCTTAGCAGTACCGTATACGGGTATGATAATTTCAACCCGCGAATCTGAGGAGGTTCGTGGCAGAGCACTTAATAAAGGAATTTCACAAATCAGCGGAGCATCGCGCACCTCGGTCGGCGGATATACAGAAGAAGAAAGACCTCACGATTCTGAGCAGTTTGATGTATCCGACCAAAGAACCTTAGACGAGGTTGTGCGTTGGCTTATGGAAAACGGGCATATACCGTCGTTCTGTACAGCTTGCTATCGCGAGGGCAGAACGGGCGACCGATTTATGACGCTTTGCAAAAACGGACAGATTTTAAATTGCTGTCATCCGAATGCACTTATTACGTTAAAGGAATATCTGGTTGATTATGCGTCTGAAGAGACGAAAAAAATCGGTCTTGAGCTGATAGAAAAAGAGCTTCACAAAATTCCTAACGAAAAGGTAAAAGCAACTGCCAAAAGCTATATTGATAAAATAGAAGGCGGAGAACGTGATTTCAGATTCTAAAAAGGAGGTCTGCCCAATGCTTAACACACCTCAATCAATGCGTATGACAATTGCCGTATTCGGTCGCACAAACAGCGGAAAATCATCGCTTGTAAACCGAATTTTAGGCGAAAACGTGTCGCTTGTGTCAGAGGTTCGCGGCACAACAACCGACCCTGTAAGCAGGGCAACAGAGCTTTATCCTATAGGTCCATGCCTTTTTATTGATACGGCAGGCTTTGATGATGAAACCGAGCTTGGTGAATTACGTACCGAACGCACAAAAAAGGTGCTGGACAAAGCTGACATCGCAATTTTAACAGTTGCGGCAGATGACGAAATGTCTACTACTCAAAAATGGGCAGATATGTTTTTTAAGCGAAACATTAAAGCAGTTGGCGTTTTAAATAAATCAGATTTATTAGATGATGCCGAAAAAAAGGCGGCAGAGCTTTCAAAATCGTTAAAAATTCCGTTTGTTGCAGCATCTGCGCTTTCGGGTGAAGGGATAGATAAGGTAAAGACGGCAATTATCGAAAATGCTCCAAAGGATTTTGAACTGCCGTCAATCATAGGGCATTTAGTCTCAGAGGGAGACAGTGTGCTTTTGGTTATGC
This sequence comes from Clostridia bacterium, assembly GCA_045595745.1. GTDB lineage: Bacteria > Bacillota > Clostridia > UBA1381 > UBA9506 > RGIG1666. The sequence goes on from JAZOBB010000057.1 coordinate 14,249, forward strand.
CGCAGGATATTCAGGCACCAAAGGGCAGACTTATCTTGCCTCAGGTTCAGGTCACGCGTGACCTGTTAGACCACGGCGCAGTAATAACGAGTGTTACGGCAGATAAGCTGGAGGATGCACTAAAAAAACTGAAAGAGCCGCCAAAGCTTATAATTACCGACTCTCAGGTTTTTCCTTTTGTTTATGAGCGCAAGCCGAAAGAGTCACAGCTTACATCATTTTCTGTGCTTTTAGCAAGATATAAAGGCGATATATCAGAATTTTTAAAGGGTGCAGAAAAAATTGACACATTAAGCGAAAATGACCGAGTGCTGATTGCAGAGGCTTGCTCTCACAATCCGCTAGACGGCGATATAGGAAGAATAAAAATTCCGAATCTTTTACGCAAAAAAATAGGCGAAAAGCTTAAAATAGATATAGTTGGCGGAAATAATTTCCCCGAGGATTTATCTCCTTATGCATTAGTTGTTCATTGCGGCGGCTGTATGTTTAACCGAAGATATATGCTAAATCGCATAAGAGCCGCAAAAGAGCAGGATGTGGCAATTACAAATTACGGTATGCTTATTGCAAAATTGAGCGGTATTTTGGATAAAATTACGATAGAATAAAGGGAGTCTTTAATGAAAATTTTAGACAGTCTTAAAAAGCACCTAAAAACTGAAAAAGCATCGTTTCATATGCCGGGCCACAAAGGTGGAGCGGCATTTGTTGGTACGCCGTTTGAAAATGAACTGTTGTCCTTTGATGTGACAGAGGTAAAAGGAACAGATTGCCTTTCTAATCCTAAAGAAGCAATTGCGGCATCAGAGCAAAGAGCGGCACAGCTTTTCGGTGCAAAACAGGCATTTTATTTGGTAAACGGCTCTACCTGCGGCATCCTTTCGATGTTTTATGCCTTTTTTAATGAGGGAGACAGCGTTATTGTTGACCGCTCGTGCCACATAAGTGCAATTAATGCACTTGTTTTGTGCGGATTAAATCCGATTTATATATCTCAGAATATTGATAAAAAAAGGGGCGTTCCGTCGGGAATCACCGCTGATAAAGTTAAAAAAATGCTTGAAAAATATCCCGAAGCTAAAGGAGTTTTTATAACCAGTCCAAATTATTACGGAATGATGAGCGAAGTACGCAAAATTGCAGAAATTGTGCATTTAAAAGGCATACCGTTATTGGTTGACGAGGCACACGGGGCGCATTTTCCGTTTAGCAGACATTTGCCAAAAAGTGCAATATCTATGGGCGCAGATGCGGCTGTTGTAAGTCTTCATAAATCCTTGCCCTGCCCCAACCAGACTGCGTTATTACTCATTAATGATGAAAAAATGACAGAAAAAATGCAAAAGGCGGTTAATGTATTTCAAACAACCAGCCCGTCATATATGCTTTTGGTGTATATCGAGGCGGCTTTAGATATGGCAGAAAAAAAGGGTGATGAGTTAACTGACAGACTTTTAGGATATTTAGAGCCATTTTCAGAGTATCAGACACAAGACCCGTTTAAACTGCTTTTGTCGTTTGAGCAAAATGGTCTTGCGGGGTATGAGGCAGAAAAAATACTGCGCGAAGAGTTTGGAATTTTTGCCGAGCTTTGCGATAATAAAAATGTTTTACTTATGGCATCGTGGGGGAACTCTGAGTGCGATTTTGAGCTTTTAAGTTCGGCGATTACACATATTAAAAGCATAAAAAAAGCTCCCTTAGAAAATAAAGTAATATCAGAATTTAGCGAGGGAAAGCCTGAGCTTTCGCCTAAATATGCATTAAACGCTAGATGCGAATGGATTTTACCAAAAGATAGCGTCGGTCGCATCGCGGCGGCAACTGTTACGGCATTTCCTCCATGCATTCCTATGCTTTTGCCGGGCGAAAAAATAAGCAAAAAGCAGGCAGATGATGTGATTGATATGATTTATAAGAAAACTGCCGAGGGCACAAAAGATGGAAAAATTTGCGTAATAAAGGAATAAATAATTATGAAGGTTAATTATAAACTTAAGATGGATGCAGAAATCGAGGCTATAAAGGCATCGGGCAAAAAGCCGACACTTTTGCTTCATGCCTGCTGTGCTCCGTGCTCCAGTGCTGTGCTCGAGGTTTTAAGCGATGTTTTTGACATAACCCTGTTTTTTTACAATCCTAACATATCGCCTGAAAGTGAGTTTGTCTTTCGCTTAGAGGAGCTAAAAAGGTTGACTGAAAAAATGAATTTAACCGACGTAGCTGTGGTTGCTCCCATATATAACAACGACGAGTTCAGCGAAATTGCAAAGGGTATGGAAAGCCTGGCTGAAGGCGGAGCCAGATGTAAAAAGTGCTACCGTCTGCGGCTTTTAAGGTCGGCGCAGTATGCAAAAGAAAAAGAATTTGACTATTTTACCACGACACTTTCTATAAGTCCGCATAAAAATGCACAGTGGCTTAATGAAATCGGCTTAGAGCTAGAAAATGAGTTTGGAATTAAATATCTGTGCTCTGACTTTAAAAAGGGCAACGGATATAAACGCTCGTGTGAACTGTCGAGAGAATATGACTTGTACAGACAGAATTATTGCGGGTGTGTTTATTCTAAAAAGGCATATGAAAATGCAAAGGATAATATTGAAAAATAAAGAAATATAAGGGGCTGTAGCAAAATTAATTTATTTTGCTACAGCCTCCTCTAGTATGCAATAGGTTTTAAAAAATCCACCTTGGTAACAATTTATCTCCTTGTATATGCGTAAACATTAGGATATAATGTAACAAGGGAGTGATTTTAATGAGTTATATTTTAGACACTGAATCAAAAATAAATATGCCTAAAAAGGCACAGCATCCTGCTGAGGAAGAATTTTTCAGCAACTACACATACGGCACAAAATGGTCGCTTTGCTTTAATTCAAGTGATAATTGCATTACAATAGGAGAGTATACCAAAACGGAGCTTGAAGGAGCGGAGTATGTTTTAAACATAACAAAGAGCGGAATATACATAGCCGGATGCGATTATCCTGCGCTTATGAACGGATTTATGATTTTTTTAGAAAAGATTAAATACAACGAAAAAGATGAAAGTTTTTATTTAGAAGAATGCTTAATACGTGAAAATATTGAAATTAAATTTCGCAGTACACATTTTTGTATTTTTCCCGAAACAAAGCTTGACTTTTTAAGAAAGTGCATTCGCTCTTGTGCGATAGTTAAAAATACGCATATTGTTTTAGAATTTTGGGGAATGTTTAAGTTTGACTGCCTAAAAGAGCTTGGCTGGCCTTTTGCTTACAGTAAAGAGCAGATAAAAGAAGTGGTAGACGAGGCAAATGCTTTAGGAATAGAAGTTATACCTATGTTCAATCATTTAGGGCATGCCTCATCTTGCCGCGGAATTAACGGAAAGCACGTGGTTTTAGACCAAAATCCACGATATGAATATTTATTTGAATCTTACGGTTGGGTCTGGGATATTAAAAGAGAAGATGTAAAACAGCTGCATCGAAACATCCGCAAAGAGCTTATAGAAGTGTGCGGCGAGGGTAAATATTTTCATTTAGGTTGTGATGAGGCTTATTCATATGGTCACAATACTCAGAAAGCTGAAGA
>JAZOBB010000058.1:0-32811 GCA_045595745.1 Clostridia bacterium
CGACCAAAGCAACACCTCAGTAATAATTGTTCACGGAGCTATGCCTAATGAGGCTGAAGAAATGAAGGCATTAATTGAAGAGAATTTAAATCCGAAAGAAGTGCAGATTCAAAAGGTTGGTCCTACAATCGCAACGCATATTGGACCGGTTATAGGAGTCTTCTTTAAAACTAAATAATATAAAGAATCCACCCTTGTGATATGCACCCCAAAAGTTAGACACTTTTGGAGGTGCATATTTTTATGGCAAAGAAAGGACAAGTTTTTAGAAACCACTCGCCAGAATTCAAATTATCTGTTATAATGGATGTGCGAAATAACCATTTAGGATTTCGGGAAGCAGAACGAAAATATAATATTCAGCATTCTGTCATAGCTAAATGGGAACGCATATTCTTAGAAGAAGGAGCCGAAGGTCTTATGAAAGATAGACGAGGCAGAGCTTGCAAAGCAAGCGGAACAAGAAAAGGTCGCCCACCTAAACTGGATAAAAAAGTTGAGGAAGATTTAATTGCAGAAAATCAGCGTCTTAGAATGGAAATAGAGTACTTAAAAAAACTGAGTGCCTTAGTTCTTGCGGAAGAGCGAAAGAACGGCAAAAAGTGTTAATTATCGCTGAATTAAGGCAAAGATATCCGCTTAAAGACTTGTTAAAACTATCAGGAATTGCAAGAAGCACTTTTTACTATTATCTAAAATCCAAAGACGCAGATAAATACAAAGAAGTTAAAGATGTAATACTTGACATATTTAATCAAAACAAAGGTAGATATGGGTATCGTAGAATTTCATCTGTGCTAAAACAAAAAGGATATACAATCAACCATAAAACTGTATTAAAATTGATGAACGAGCTTAACATCAAAGGGAAACAGCGTAAAAATGGAAAATATCATTCATACAAAGGCGAAGTTGGTGAAGTGGCTGATAATTTGCTAAAAAGGGATTTTACAGCAACAAAACCATTTGAGAAACTTACAACCGATGTAACCGAATTCAAAGTTTGTGACGATAAAGTATATTTATCCCCTGTAATGGATTTATACAATCGCGAAATTATATCGTATTCCATTTCATTAAGCCAAATTTGTGTCAAATCAGAGAAATGCTTGATGGTTTATTCAAAAAACTTCCTATTCATGCAACGCCATTATTTCATTCTGACCAAGGCTGGCAATATCAACATGCGGAATATCAGCGGTTACTAACTGAACACAACATTACGCAAAGCATGTCCAGAAAAGGAAATTGTATGGATAATGGAGCTATGGAAAACTTTTTTGGCAGATTAAAGGTTGAAATGTTTTATGGTGAAAAATTCGAAAGTGTTAACACTTTCATTGAAGAATTGAAAAAGTATATAGATTACTACAATAACGAAAGAATTTCTATGAAACTAAAAGGAATGAGTCCAGTACAATACCGAACTCATTCACAAGTAAGTTAATATTTAATTTTGTCTAAACTTTGGGGTTCACTTCAATAGCGGGTGGATTTTTATTGTAGAATATTCCATTGTTGTGTTTAAATCTTTGTGTTATTATTTATAAAGTTATGATACATAGAAGGAGTGTTTTACAGATGGATAAAATTAGGGTGGTTTTACCGCAAAAATATGATTTGGTAACGGGAGATACGTTCCAACTGTTTTACAGAGGTGTCGTAGAAGCTCCTGACCCTTTTTGCTATGATATTCTTACAGTTTGTGAAAAAGGTAAAAACTTTCCCAGATATTTTGAATTTTGCCCGGAAGAACCGGGTGAATACGAGCTTGTGATTTATGTATACAGTGCAGATAGAACATTGTTAGGAGAGGGGAAAACTTTGCTTAAGGTTGTTGAGCCTGAAGTTCCGTTAAAGTCTCTTAATATTCTATGTATGGGCGATTCTTTAACAGTTGGCGGTCGGTGGCCGCAAGAAGCATACAGAAGGCTTGCAGCAACCGACGGAGAACCTAAAGGCTTAGGCTTTAAAAATATATCATTTATAGGTAGCTGTAGAAAAGATGATGTATGCTATGAAGGCTATGGCGGTTGGAAATGGGAAAGCTATATGGCAAAAGTAACAGGTGCGATGTGGGTAGAATGTAAGTTTGATAAAACAGAAGAAGACCAGCATTCTATATGGCAGGATGAGCAGGGAAATCTGTGGCAAATTGAGACCCTAGATGAATTCGGTTTTATTAAATTTATGCGATATGGTGAACATAAAGCAGAAATGCCGCAAAGTGGATATTTGTATCATTATAAAAATGCTGTAAATAAAGAACCTATTTGTATTAAAAGTTCATTTTCAGGCAGACCCAGTCCGTTTTATGATGCAGAAAGTGAAAAAATAGATTTTGCATCATATTGTAAGCGCAATAATATAGATAGTGTTGATGCGGTGTATGTTTTACTGGGGTGGAATGGTTTGCATAAGGCGAAAACAACCTTAAAAGAGCATTGCAATACTATTATCAAAAATGCAAAAGAAGTTGTTGATATGATACATAATGAATACCCTAAAGCGCAGATAAGGGTAATGGGCTTGCAGATACCGTCTGTTAATGGTGGAATGGGAGCAAATTATGGTGCAGTTATGCCGTATTGCGATGACTACGGAATTACCCGATATGTTATGGACTTAAATCAGGCATATGAAGCATGGACTCAGGAAGATGGATATTGTGAGTTTATGGAATTTATTAATATTTCGGGACAGTTTGATACCGATTATAATATGCAGTGCACAGAAAAAAAGGTGAACACACGCAGTAAATCAACCGAGTTCATAGGAACAAACGGTTTACATCCTGCGCACGAGGGATATATGCAGATAGCGGATGCAGCGTTTCGCAATATGGTGCATTTGTGTAAAGAATACAGATAAAATAAAAATGGAGGTAAAAATATTATTTTTTACTTCCATTTTTATTTAAAAATTATAATTGTTTTAAATATTTTGTAGGAGAAAGGCCTGTTATTTTAACAAAATTTCTATAAAATGTTGAAAAATCGTTATAACCGCAAAGACCGTATATGGCAGTAATTTTATAACCGCGTTTAATGTATTCGGTTGCTTTTCTTATTCTCTGCAGGTTTAAATAGGTGTTAAAAGAGCAACCGGTTGTGTCAGAAAAAACCTTGCAGAATTTCGTTTTAGACATTGCAGAAAGTCTGACAATGCTTTCGAGATTTATGTCTTGATAGTAATGATTGTCGATATATTCTATGCAGCGCAGTATAAAATGCTTATTATCTTCAATTTGAATAGCAGCGGGAACACTTTCATAGTATAATCTTGCAAAAATTGAAAGAAGAACAAGAATGTAGGCTTTGACGATTTCACCATAGCCTATTTTTTTGTTTTCAAATTCTTTATAAATTTGGCCGATTATATTTTCAACCCTTAAAGCTTCTTCAGAAGAAAGAGAAATTTTGAGGCGAATATTATTTTGTGCCAGCTGATTATTCAGAAAGCTTGACGCAAATGAATCGTGCACATGTGATGTAACGGCGTTGGGTAAAAATGACAGTGAGTAAAATGCGGCATCTTCATCATCAGATATTCGGTGCTTTATGCCGGGTGGAACAATAAACATATCTCCCACCACTAATTTTGCTTTACTGTCGTTTATGTGATGCGTCAGAGCCCCTTTTTTTATATAATATATCTGAAAATATTCGTGAGAATGTAATTTTTTGGCTTCGACCGAATTGTGCACTTCTTGTATATGAATTCCATTTGAAGCATTTTTATAATATTCTAGTACAAAATTTTTGTAATCCAATAATATCACCTCGAAAAAATCTTATCATACTTTTGTCCAAAATGCAATGTTTTATTAACATAATGCAATAAAAACAAATAAACAGAATGTTATAATTACATAAAAAACAAAAGGAGATTATTTTATGTCTAAAAAAACTTATTTTTACATTGATGATGTAATTTGGTTAATGCGTGATTTAACAAGAGAAAAGCCGAATTCAATTTTTGACCATTTCTTTATGCGTGTTTTAAAAGAGGCACACGACAGATATGGACTAAAAGTACAGTTAAATCTGTTTTACAGAACTGATTTTTATTACGGCAACGATGAGTTTACACTTGCAGAAATGACTGAAAGGTATAAAAAGGAATGGGAAGACAATGCCGAATGGATAAGATTCGGATTTCACTCAAAGCAAGAATTTCCTGACTATCCGTATATAAATGCATCTTATGAAGATGTAAAATCTAATTATGAGGATATCAGAAATGAAGTTTTCAGATTTGCTTCTGAAAAGAACTGGGGAACAACAGTTAATCCACATTGGAGACCTATGAGCAAGGAAGGCTGTAAGGCTCTTGTGGACTGCGGTGTTAAATTTACTTGTGCGACAATAGGTGAGAAAAAAGACTATAACGGCGACCCAACCTCGCTTCCTTACGGACACGCACAAAGACTTTTGAACAACAAAAAACCTGAAACAGCGACATTTATCAGAGAAACAAAAAATCTTGCAATACTTAATTCTTTATGCGGATACAATCATTTAACAGAAGATAAGCTTGCGACATCCTTGCATAATCTTGAGTATTATGTTGATAAAGAAATAGGTATAAATATTAAAACATTTCTTTCAGGTCCGTTAATTGACCAAAGTAAGCTTGAGGACATACGTGAAGAAATGGCTGAATATGCAAAGTATGAATTTGTAGGCTGGGCGACACATGAACAGTATTTCCATTCTGATTACTTCGGATACCAGCCTGATATAGCAGACAAGCTTTATACGGCATGTGAGGTTCTTAAGGAAAATGATTTTGAGTATATTTTTCTTGAAGATATATTGGAGGATTAATTATTATGAAAATTGTTGCATTAAACGGACTTTTAGGGTATGGCTATAGCGAGGAAGCTTTAGAAATTGCTTTTTCAGAGAAGGTTGATTATCTTGGTGTAGATGCCGGTTCAACCGACCCGGGACCGTATTATCTCGGTAGTGGAAAATCTTTTACAGACAGAGGCGCAGTTAAAAGGGATATCGCCCTTGCTCTTCCCAAAGCTCTTGAGCACAAAGCTCCTTTCATAATAGGAACGGCAGGCGGAGCAGGAAGTAGTGTTCACGTCAAATGGCTTAAAGAAATATTGCTCGAGGTAGCAAAAGAGCGAAATTTAAGCTTTAGATTAGGTATGATATTAAGTGATGTTGATACAGAGTATGTTCTTGAAAAGTTTGACAACGGAAAGCTCGTTGACATGAGCAGTGAATTTTTAGCAGATAGAAACAGCATAAAAGACAGTGTTCGCATTGTCAGTCAAATAGGCATTGCACCTATTATAGAGCTATTTAAAAAAGATGTTGATGTAATTATTTGCGGTCGTGCCTGTGACACGGCAATTTATGCAGCTCCGTGTATTTACGAGGGTTACAGCGAAGGACTTGCTTTCCATATGGCTAAAATTATGGAGTGCGGAGCTATGTGTTCAGAACCCGTTGCTGCAGCTGATGTAATGCAGGCGTACATATATGATGATTACTTTGAGCTTCGCCCTGCAAACCCAATTCGCAGATGCACAGTTGACAGAGTGGCAGCACATACTCTTTACGAACAATCTAATCCGTACTTAATATATGAGCCGGATGGTGTTTGCGATTTAACAAATTCTGAGTTTAAGCAGGTGGATGAGCGCACAGTAAGAGTAAGCGGTTCAGTTTTCCACGAGGCTAAGGATAAAACCTTAAAGCTTGAGGGTGTAAAATGCTCAGGCTACAGAACGATTTGTCCTGCAACTGTTTATGATAGCGAAACAATTAAAAATATTGATAAAATAACAGAAATAGTTACAGCTTTTGTAAAAGAAAATACAAAAAATACACTCCCTGAAAACAGCTATGAGATTAATTTTAAATTAAACGGCGGAGCGGAAAGCTCTTTAGGAGTAATTATAGATATAGTGGGAAAAACGCAGGAAATAGCAGATACCGTGTGTGCGTTAGCCAGAAGCCGTATGCTTCATTGTGATTATGAGGGCAGAAAATCTACAGCAGGAAATCTTGCGTTTCCGTTTTCGCCGTCAGATATTCACGTTGGGCCTATTTATGAATTTTCGGTGTTTCATTTGGCAAAGGTTGATTCTCTGCTTGAAACAGCAAAAATGTCAGTAGAGGAGGTTTGAGGATGAAAAGACTTATTGAATACACAAAAATTTTAAGAAGTAAAAATGCAGGCCCTCTTTTCATTACATTTGATTTAATTTTTAATTCAAAAGAGGATATGGAATATGTAGAGCAAAGACTAAAAAAAGCAGATATTGCAAAAGCCTACGATGTTTCAGAGGAAAAGATAGATATAATATCATATGGTGTTGTAAATTCAATAAAGATAACTTTCCCCAGAAAAAATATAAGTGGAAGTTTGACAGATAATGATATTTACGGATGTCAGCAACATATGCCGCTTGCAAATATTTTAATTTAGGAGTGAATAAAATGTATGCTGATAAAAACTATATAATTTCTTTAAGACGTGAAATTCATGAGTATCCCGAAATAGAGTTTGAACTACCAAAAACTATTGCCGTAGTAAAAAGAGAGCTTGACAGTTTAGGTATCGAATATACCGAAAAATATGGTGAGTCAAGTGTAGTAGGTATTCTAAATCCTGACAAAAATCACTTCACAATCGGTATTCGTGCCGATATGGATGCCCTGCTGATTGAAGAAAAGACAGACCTTCCTTTTAAATCGAAAATAAAAGGACAGATGCACGCCTGCGGACATGATGCTCATACGGCAATGCTTTTAGGAACGGCTAAGGCGTTAAAAGAAATGGAAGATAAGCTTTCTTGCAGAGTGATGCTTGTTTTTCAACCTAGCGAAGAAGGTACGCGCAGTGGTGCAGAGGAACTTGTAAATGGCGGCATTATGGAAGAAATAGATGTTATAATCGGTGTTCATGTAGAAAATTGGCTCGAATCTGGCAAAATAGGCATATGCAAGGGAAATTCTATGGCATCGTGCCGTAATTTTGAACTGGAATTCTTCGGTCATACTGCACATGCAAGTCTTCCTCAGACTGGAAAAGACGCTTTGGCAGCAGCAGTAGGCGCTTATAATGGAATTCAAACTATGCTTACAAGAAAAGTAAACCCATTTGCACGGTATATTTGTTCTGTGGGCAGGCTTGATGCGGGAACCACACAGAATGTAATTGCTGATTATGCAAAAATGCTCGGAACAATACGGACATATGATTTAGAACTTGACAAAATGATTATAGAAAACATAGAGGATATAGCACAAAAAAGTGCAGAAAGTTTTGGTTGCACATGTAAAGCAACAACGAAACTTTTGGATGCAGTTGTATACAATGACCCTGAAATATCCGACCTCATATTAGAATCAGCCAAAAAAGTAATAGGAGAGGAAAATATCGCTGAAATGCCAATTAAAATGAGCTCTGAAGATTTTGCCAACTATCTTTTGAAAAAGCCCGGAGTCTTCATAAGATTAGGTACTAGAAACGAAGAAAAAGGTATTACAACACTTCCTCATAACAACGATTTTATGATAGATGAAGATGCACTTTCTGTTGGTACAGATGTAAGTGTTCAATTCGTGCTTGATAATATGAATGGAATAGATATGGAAAACAAAAAACTGAAGGAAGCTTGAGGTGAAGGTTAATGATTAAAACAGAAGTTTATGAAAATGCGCTTTTTGAAACAATAAAACGTGGAGCAACAGAAATTTCTCCTGACGTAAAAGATGCGTTTATAAAGGCTATAGAAAGAGAAGAAAATATTGACGCACAAAAAGGATTAAAGGCTACACTTGAAAGCATGGAAATGTCAAAGGTTAGAGAAAATCCGCTTTGTGTTGATACCGGTTGGCCGATATTTTATTTTAAGGTAGGCAACCAATGTGAACTTGAGGGCGGCTTCGTAGAGCTTGAAAATGCCGCACGCCGAGCAGTTGCAAAGGCAACAGAACTGGGATATTTGCGAGCGACAATGAAACATCCGCTGACCGGCTATGACCCGGGTAACAATATTGGTATGAATATCCCTGATTTTACATATCAGTTTGTGGATGGTGATTTTATAGAAATGTCATACGCAGCAAAAGGCGGCGGAAGTGAATGCTTCGGCGGAACAAGACACAGAATAGTTGCATTTGCTGACGGGATAAAAGGTATAGAAAAATTTGTAATCGACAGTTTTGTGGCTTCTGCAAGAGCTGGTGCGGTTTGTCCGCCATCTGTTTTAGGTATTGGTATTGGCGGAACAGCCAATGTAGCGGCGAATTTAGCAAAAGAAGCTGCGTGTTTAAGAACAGTAGGCTCTCGTCATCCTGACCCTATGTTTGCAAAAATAGAGGAAGATTTATACGAGGCATTAAACAGCCTTGGAATAGGAATTTTAGGTGCGGGTGGAAGCACCTCGGTTCTTGCTGTTAATGTTGAATACGCCTACACTCATATCGCAGGAATTGCTTGTGCTACCAGTACAAACTGTATGGTTGCACGCCGTGCATCTGCCAGAATAGATGCAGACGGCACAGTAAGAAAAATGACAAGTCCCAACTGGTTTGGCGACAGATAGGAGGATATATATGGCAGAATATCATTTAACATCACCCCTGACCGATGAAGATGTTTCAAAACTTAAACTGGGCGATACCGTTTATATAAGCGGTGAGTGCTTTACTTGTCGCTCAAGACTTCAGAAATATATTTTTGATGAAAATAATGTTTTACCCTTTGACACAAAAGATAGAAATATTCTCATACATAACGGACCTATTGTTGTAAAAGAAAACGGAGAGTGGAAGCTTGTTTCGTTTATGCCTACATCAAGCATACGGTTTGAAAAGTGGGGCGCAAAAAGTGTTTCAGAGTGGAACTTAAAAATGATTGTGGGCAAAACAACTATGGGAGAAAAAACTGCAAAAATGATGAAAGAAAAGAAATGTGTTCATGTTTCACCACGCTCAGTAAGTCCTAATCTTTGGATAGATTCAATAGAAGTGCAGGATGTTTATCTCTACGACGAGTTGGGAAGAATAGAGGCGGCTTGGTTCTTTAAATTAAATGATTTGGGGCCGTTTATTGTGGATATTGATGCAGAGGGCAATAATTATTTTGACCGTCTGGACAAGGATATTGCTGATAAAAAAGATGCAGCTTTAAAAAAGCTTGGTATTGATGATTCGTTTGAATTTACAAAGCTGTATTAAAGTATATTTTCAGCATATTAAATTAATAAATATATACCTTATAAATGTAGAATTTTTTGGAAAGGGTGTAGAAAAATACATTTACATTAGAAAAAAACATTATTAAAATGGAATACAAGATAAATATAATAGAGAAATTGTATTTTATATGGTGTTTTTAAGAGAGTAATAGCCCAAGAAAGGACGATGACAATGAAAAAACTTAAGGTTATTTTAATCGGTGCCGGATGCAGAGGGATAGGTTATACCGATGGTATGAAAGAACAACAGGAAAAATTTGAAATTGTAGGTGTAGCAGAGCCTGTTGAAGACAGACGTAATTACATTAAGGAAAAGCACAGCATTTCGGACGAGCATTGTTTTGATACTTGGGAAAAAATACTTGAGATTCCTAAATTTGCAGACATTGCCGTAATTGCTACTATGGACAGAGAACATTGCGGTCCTGCCTTAAAAGCTTTGGAGTTAGGATATGACTTGCTTTTAGAAAAACCTGTTGCTCCCACTCCTGAAGAATGTATACAGATTATGAAACAGGCAGAAAAGTATGGCAGAAAGATTATGATTTGCCATGTGCTTAGATATACTCCTTTTTATAATAGATTGAAAAATGTACTTAAATCTGGTATTATCGGAGATATAGTTTCTGTTGTACATAACGAGGATGTAGGTGCTAAGCACCAGAGCCATAGCTTTGTGCGTGGAAACTGGGGTAATTCGGTTAAAAGTTCGTGCATGCTGTTGCAAAAGTCCTGCCATGATTTAGATATTATTCAATTTCTTTTGGATAAAGAATGCAAAAGAGTTCAGTCTTTCGGCTCTTTAAGACATTTTAGAAGAGAAAATGCACCGGAAGGCGCTCCTGAATATTGTATAGAGGGATGTCCGAAAGCGGAAGAATGTATTTATAATGCTACAAAGCTTTATACAAACGATGACCTTCATCCTGATTTTATCGAATGGTTCAGAACAACGGCAACTCATTTGACAAAGCCGACACTAGAGGATGCAGAAAAAGCGATAAGAACAACACAGTATGGAAAATGTGTTTATAAATGTGATAATAACGTGGTTGACCACCAGGTTGTTAATATGGAGTTTGAAGACGGAATTACAGTTGCATTTACAATGTGCGCTTTTGCAAATGGAGGCCGTACAACAAAAATCATGGGTACAAAAGGCTGGATTATGGCAGATGTTTCTAAAGACAGTATAGAGGTGTTTGACCATGCAACCAATAAGGGGAAACCGGCAGGTGAAAGTGCAGGCAATGTTGATGTTGCAATTACCGGCGGACACGGCGGCGGAGACACCGGAATAATAAATGCGCTTTATGACTATGTGACAGGTGAAAAAACAGCGGATGAGGTAAGTGAAATCGGTATTTCGTGCAAAAATCATATGATGGCATTTGCGGCTGAACAGTCAAGATTAGAAGGCAGCGTAATTGATTTAGAAGAATATATGAAAACCCTGGGAATGTAATGTTTATACTAACAAAAAATATATGAATGTGGTGAAAAATATGAGACTGATTAGTGATATTTGTTATAGCAAATCAGAGCATATAGAGAAATATCTCGATATGTATCTTCCTGATGCCGACAGCTTTAAGGTTTTAATTTATATGCACGGCGGTGGATTAGAGCATGGAGATAAAACCACAAGAAGAACTGTTGGTAGATACATTGCGGAACATGGAATTGCCTTCATACCGATTAATTACAGATTATATCCGCAAGCGGTGTATCCTGAGTATATTTGTGATGCTGCCGAAGCGATTGGCTGGATATATAAGCACATTGGCGAATATGGTAACTGTGATGGCATTTATGTGGGTGGTAGCAGTGCAGGTGCTTATATTTCTATGATGCTTTGTTTTGATGACAGATATCTTGCGCCATATATGCTTCCTAAGGACACAATTAAAGGATATATTCACGATGCCGGTCAACCGACAACGCACTTTAATATATTAAGAGAAAGAGGAATAGATTCAAGACGGGTTGTGATAGACGAAGCAGCACCACTATATCATATCGGAAAGGCTGATGAGTATCCGCCGATGCTGTTTATTGTTTCAGACAATGATATAGCAAGCAGATATGAGCAAACGCAGCTTGTTTTGTCCACCTTAAAGAACTTTAACTACGATAAAGAAAAAATTTATTATAAACTGATGCATGGCGGTCATTGTCATTATTCAAAAACAGAAGAATTCGGTGAAATAGCATTGGATTTTTTAAATAAAAATTAATAAAAAATGCGTAACAGAAAAGGATAAATTTAAAAAGGTGGATTTTGATAATGAATATTTTATCAATAGGAAACAGCTTTTCACAGGATGCGCAAAGGTATTTGCATCAGATTGCAAGGGCTGATAATTACAACCTTAATTCTTTTAATCTTCATATAGGCGGATGTTCGCTTGCACGGCACTACAGAAATATGTTAAGTGAAGAAAAGGCATATTTTCTTGAGATGAACGGAAATAATACTGGTTTTAAGGTTTCGCTTAAAGAAGCACTTTTAAATCGTGAGTGGGATGTTATTACCGTTCAGCAGGTTAGTCGAAATGCGCCTTATTATAATACATATCAGCCGTATCTGAACAAAATTATAGATTATGTAAGGTTATGCGTTCCAAAAGCAAAGATTGCAGTTCATCAGACTTGGGCATACGAACAGGATTCCATACGCTTAAATGTCGAATTAGGATATAAGAATTATACCGATATGCTTTTTGATATAATAGAATCATATCAAAAAGCTGAAGATGAAATAAAAGCCGATTTTATTATTCCGTCAGGCGAAGCTTTTAATAAGCTTATTTCATCAGGAATAGAAAAAGTTCATCGGGATACCTTCCACGCAAGCTATGGACTTGGCAGATATACATTAGGCTTACTTTGGTATGCAACGCTGACGGGTAATGATATTAAAAACAACTCATTTTCTGGATTTGATGAAGAAATTTCGCAAACAGAAATTGAAATTGCTAAACGCTGTGTTACAGAAATGTGTAATATACAGAATAACTAGGGTCTGGGAAGGAGTATCGATATGGATACAATAAAAATAGAATCTAAAGGTGTCAAACTTATTGCGCACAGAGGATTAAGTGGTATAGAAAGAGAAAATACCTGTGCAGCATTCGTTGCGGCGGCAAACAGAAGTTATTTTGGAATTGAAACAGATATACATACTACAAAAGATGGAAAGTTTGTAATAATTCATGACGAAACAACAACTAAGGTTTCGCAGGGAAGATATAATATAGACGTTGAACAAAATGATTATGTAGCAGTTGAAAATCTTGTTCTTCCGGATAAAGACGGAACAACCGCAAGAAAAGATATTAGAATACCTCTTTTAAAGGAATATATTAAAATCTGCAAGAAGTATGATAAGGTTTGCGTTCTTGAAATAAAGAATCTTTTTGCTGAAAGTGATTTAGAAAGAGTTGTTGAAGAAATAAAAGAAGAAGAGTATTTAGAAAACGTAATATTTATTTCCTTTGTTATGGAAAATTGTATATGTCTCAGAAAATTGCTTCCGGAGGCCAAGGTGCAATTTCTTCTTAATGAAAAAGATGTTTCTCCTGAAATTTTAAAAAAACTTTGTGATTATAACTTAGACCTCGATATAAATCATGTCGCACTTGATAAAGAAAAGGTAGAAATGCTTCATTCTAAGGG
Source organism: Clostridia bacterium (assembly GCA_045595745.1). GTDB lineage: Bacteria > Bacillota > Clostridia > UBA1381 > UBA9506 > RGIG1666. The sequence goes on from JAZOBB010000058.1 coordinate 12,908, forward strand.
CATAAAGGTTAATTGTTGGACTTGTGATGATAAAGACAGAGCTGAAAAGTTGGTTGAAATGGGTGTGGATTTTATAACCACAAATATACTCGAATAACTAAGTAAAATATTAAACGGAGGTTATACTTATGGCTAAGAAAAAACGTTATGTGCAGGTGGGTGTAGGTGGCAGAGCAAGATTTTTTTATCAGGCAGTAGCTGAAAGATTTTCAGACACATCAGAAATTACTGCTTTTTGCGATGTGAACAGAACTCGACTTGAATATGCACAGAAAACTCTTATGGAGGATTTTGGCTATCATAAAGTTGCGCTTTATTCTGCAAATGAGTTTGAAAAAATGATAGAGGAGCAAAAACCTGATTGCGTAATTGTAACCTCGATTGACAGAACACATCATAAATATATTATAAAGGCAATGGAAATGGGCTGTGATGTAATTTCAGAAAAGCCTATGACAACAGATAACGAGAAATGTCAGCAGATTTTAGATGCTGTAAAAAGAACAGGCAAAAATCTTCGTGTTACATTTAACTATCGCTACGCAGCGCAACACTCAAAGGTGCGTGAGCTTATTATGAGCGGAGTAATTGGTGAGGTAAAATCTGTGCATTTTGAGTGGATGTTAAATACCTCTCATGGTGCAGACTATTTCAGAAGATGGCATCGAGATAAGAAAAACAGCGGTGGACTTTTGGTACATAAATCAACACATCACTTTGACCTTGTTAATTTCTGGCTTGGAACACAGCCAAAGCAGGTGTTTGCCTATGGCGACTTGCTGTTCTATGGCAGAGAAAACGCTGAAAATCGTGGTGTAGATAAGTTCTACAGCCGTGTTCATGGCTCAGAAAATGCAAAGGGTGACCCGTTTGCGCTTGTTATGGAGGGTGTTCCAAATCTTGAAGGACTTTACTTAAACGCAGAAAAGGATGACGGATATATTCGTGACCAGAGTGTATTTGGTGACGGAATCAGCATTGAAGACACAATGAATGTTTTAGTTCGTTATGAAAACGGAGCCATTATGTCATATTCTTTAACCGCATATTCACCTAAAGAGGGTTACAGAGTGGTGTTTACAGGCACAAAGGGAAGAATTGAAGCAGAAGCATCAGAAGTAACCTATGTAAACGGCTCAGGCGATAAGGACTTAGAGGGTGCAACAAAAGAAAATTCAATAAAAGTATATCCAATGTTTGGCATTCCTTATGATGTTGAAATACCGACGGCTAAAGGTGGTCATGGTGGTGGAGACCCGGTACTTTTAAATGATATTTTTGGCACTCCCGAGCCTGACCCGTTAGAGAGAGCAGCATCACACGTTGCCGGTGCAATGAGTATTCTAACCGGTATTGCAGCCAATAAATCAATTGCAACAGGAAGACCTGTTGATATTAAGGATTTAGTGACATTCTAAAGTGTATAGATTAAAAGCCTCACAATTGTGAGGCTTTTAATTATTGTTAAAAACTAAGATTTTAGCTGTATTTGCGCAGATTCGGGAGGAATATCTTTTTCAAAGATAATGCGTATTGCGGTGCCTTGTTTTTTTTGTGATTTTATTTCTATACCGCAGTCTTTATTGTAGTAAAGCTTTAATCTCATATTTACATTTAAAATACCTATATGTTCATTGGTGTTTATTTGACTTAATTTGCTTTCGGCAAGCTGAGCTTTTAATGAAGCTAAAACCTCGGTGTCCATACCACAACCGTTGTCAGAAATTTCGATAATTGCTTTTTTATCGTCTGGTATTGAAGAAATGGTTACTGTTCCGGCTTCGTCAAGATCAAATGCATGCTTTAATACATTTTCTAAAATTGGCTGATAAATCATTTTAAGGCATCTGACACTCATCAGACCTTCATCAACGGCATTTATCAGCTTTATTGGATTTTCTCTTCGCATATTTATAACGTTAAAATATTCTATGGCACAATCTAAATCCTGCCGTATTGTAGACAGGTATATGTTATTTGAAAAATAACGGAATACCTTTGCAAGCGATGAGGTAATATGCACAATTTCTGTAGCATTATACTGAAATGCAATACCCTGAATGTGCGACAAGGAGTTATACAAAAAATGCGGTGAAACCTGACCATGCAAGTAAAATATTTGCGTTTCTTTTTGTAAAAGCTGACTCTGATAAAGGCTGCTTAAAGATTCAAGCTTGTCTTCGTTTAATTCGTGTATTGATTCTAATACTCTGTTTATAACGGCAACAATTTCACTAAGCTCGTCTTCGTAATCGTACACAATTCTGTATGAGGTATCGCTATCAGATATTTTTTTAACCTTATCCTTTAAAAGTACAATTTTTTTAATAATAATATCGTTTAACAGCTTAAACATAAGTACAAGCATTACAAAAGTTGTAAGTATCATAACTGCAATAAAAATTCGTGATAAATAAGATAAATTTACAACGTTATTACTTGGCATAAAAACTGTAACACTCCACGAAAGGTTTTTTATGGGGAGTGTTTTATAAAGAATATTTTTAGATTCCTCAAACTGTATAAATTCTTTGTTGTGTTCTTCTATGTTTGCTGAAAGCATAATTTTATTATCGCTGTCTGTAATAACTAGTCCGATTTGATTGTTGTCAATAAAGTCATAAGCGGCATAACTGACTGTGTTCATTTCATATATACAAACAATGAAATTACCCGTATGTTCGGAGGTATAATACAAAACATTTGTAGGAAAAATAGGGGTAACGCAGGCAAAATAAATTCTGTCTTCGTAAATAAAAGAGGATGTGTAAATAGCGGTTGAATTTTTAGGCGTTGGCAATGATTCTATTATTTCGCGAACGTTGTTATACAGATATACGGACTCATCTGATATAAATAAAGAATTCTCTTTTATTACACCTAAAAAAGCGATATTTTTATTACGGGTTCTGTATTCAGCAAGCAAGTTTTGTACGTTGCTCATATCACGGACAATTTCAAGTGCAGTATATTCATACAGATTCGACTGTATTGTATCGTGAACTGCTAAAAGAGAAGAAATTTCGGCAACATCATTATTAAGATTTTCAATTTGTGAAACGGTATTTTGTGTAACAGAATTAAAAATAGAATTTACAGTATGGGTATTTTCGTGCTGCAAAAGAGAATACAAAACTATTTGCAGCATAATAATTACTCCTAAAATAAGAGCGGTTAAGAATATAATCTGAGATTTAATTTTAAATCGGCGCAGCATCAGACTTTGTTGCCTCCTTATTTTTATATTCCAAGGCAGTCATTCCGGTATATTTTTTAAAAATCTTGCTGAAGTAATAATGGTCTTTTATTCCTACTGATTCAGCGACTTCGTGAATGGATTTAGAAGAAGAACGCAATAATAGCATTGCTTTTTCTAATCTGTAGTGAGTAAGATATTCAATAAAGGTTTCATCTGAATTTGCTTTAAATGCATTATAGAAGGTAGTGGAAGAAATATAAAGTTCAGAGCATATATCCTGTGCCTGAATTTTTTTCATATAATTTTTCTTAATGAAATTAACAATTTTATCCCATAAATCCTTTGGAGGTTCTTCCTCAACAAGCGAAATGTCAGGTTTTGTCAATAACCTTTTAAGTTTTTGGGTAACATTTTCAACATCGGATAAATCAATCGGTTTTAAAAGATAATATATCGCTCCCAGGTTCACTGCAGTATGCGCATAATTAAAATTATCATGACCACTTATAATGATAAACAAGGAGGAAGAGCCTTGTTCATTACAATTCCTTATAATGTCTAAACCTGAAACAGCACCCATTTCTATATCGATAAATACGACATCAGGTTTTTCTTTTAAAATTCGCTCAGTAAGCCCTGCAGGATTATAAATTTTGTCTACCTGATTTATATTTAATTCTTCCCAGGGAAACATCCTATAGGTAGCTTCGGCAGAATATTTGTCGTCGTCAACGATAAATGCCCGAAACATATCTGATCTCCTCCTTTGATGTTTTTTCCATGTATTTTTTACACACATATTAAATCATTATTATTGTACCACAAAACAGATATAAATGTACATTCCAAAAGCTGATGTTTGTAGAATCGTCTGGAAAATCTGTAGGATTTTACATTTTGCGGTTAAATGTTTTATGCTATCATTATTGTATAAACTAGAAAGAGGTGTACTTTAATGAAAACGAGTATGGCAAAACAAAACAAAACAAAAAGCCTGCTTAGCAAGGGATGGGTAAAATCGATGGTGCAGAATCGGTATTTATATTTGCTGATGCTGCCGGCGGTATTTTACCTTATTATGATTAGCTACAGAGCTATGTATGGTATTATACTTGCGTTTAAAGACTACAATCCAAGACTCGGAATAATGGGAAGTCCGTGGATGGGTTTTAAACATTTTAAAGATATGTTTTCGGACGCATATTTTCGTCATGTGCTTATAAACACAATTTCAATCAGCTTCGGAAGAATTATTTTTACTTTTCCGTTTGCGATTATTATTGCAGTAGCATTTAACGAATTAAAGCAACGTCACATTAAAAAGACTTTACAAACAATATACACATTTCCGCACTTTCTATCGTGGGTTATTGTGTCGGGTGTTATTTTAAACTTTCTTGATTATACCGGTCCGGTAAATAGTGTGGTAGCAGCTTTGGGTGGAGAAAGAAAAGTGTTTTTGGGCGACAATAAACTAATTACACCTATTTTGTATATCACAAGTGTATGGAAAGAATCAGGTTGGAACAGTATTATTTATCTTGCGGCAATTACCAGTATTAACGCGGAACTTTATGAGGCAGCCGAACTTGACGGTGCAAGCAGATGGGATAAGATATGGCATGTAACGCTACCCTGTATACGCGGTACAATTTTGGTTATGCTTACGATGCGTGTAGGACATGTATTAAATGCAGGTTTTGACCAGATATTTAATATGTCAAATACCGTTGTGCAAAAAACGATTGATATTTTAGATACATACGTTTACAGAATTACGTTCCAGCAGGCACCTGATTTTTCTTACAGTACAGCCGTTGGATTGTTTAAATCGTTAGTTGGATTTGCGATGGTTATGACAGTAAATAAGATAACCAAAAAGCTTGAAGGCACCGGTATTTTAGATTAAGGAGGAAGGTACATATGAATCGAAAAAAATATTCGACTGCCGATTACGTGTTGACGGCAATTATGATTATATGGGGCTTGTTGATTTTTTATCCGTTTTATAATTCTGTTTTGGTGTCATTTATGTCACAGGCAGAATATATGAGAAAACCCTTTGCTTTGTGGGTGTCACAGCCGACCCTGGTAGCATACGAAGAAATACTTTCAGACAACAAGTTTTTTTTAGGATATAAATCTACATTGACGGTAATGCTGTTTAAGCTGCCCATAGCGGTGCTCATTGAGTCAATGATGGCATATGCGCTGTCGAGAAAAAACTTTTTTATGAGAAAAACCATTAATAATATGGCTGTTTTCACTATGTATTTTGGCGGTGGAACTATCCCGACTTATTTGCTCATAAAAAGCTATGGACTTATGGATAGCTTAGCCAGTGTTATTATACTTAATATTTTCGGCGTATACAATATGATTTTATTGAGAAACTTTTTTACTAAAATTCCTGACAGCTTAGAAGAATCCGCTAAACTGGACGGGGCAAATGACATAAGAATTTTTGCACAAATTTATATGCCTCTTGCAAAGCCAATTATTGCAACAATTTCGTTGTTTACTGCTGTTAGTGTATGGAACGATTGGTATGCTCCTATGCTTTATATTTCAGACAGTAAAAAATGGCCTTTGCAATTGGTTCTTCGTGAAATTATAAGTAATGCAACTGCCGCAGTAAAAGAGGATGTGAGCAGTGAAGAATTAATGCTTAAAGAAACCTTTGCATTAAATGTGCAGATGGCAGCGGTGGTTGTTACAATGCTGCCGATTATGCTTGTATATCCGTTCCTTCAAAAGTACTTTATGGGTGGACTTACTGTTGGTGCAGTTAAAGGTTAATAAAATAATTATTATAGAAAACGGAGGTTTAAATTATGAAAAAGGTATTAGCTGGTTTATTGGCAATTGTAATGATGAGCAGTATGTGTCTTACTGCTTGTAAAAAAGATGAAGCTGCAACAAGTGAAAACAATAACGAAAGAATGACTATCTCAATCGGTTATCCCGATGCGGAGAAATCGTGGACGAATGATGATTATTATAAGTACATTACAGACAAATTGAACATTGATATTGAGTTTAAGTCATTGTCTAAAAGCTCTATGGGAGAAAAAGCGAGAATCTGGATTTCGTCAGGAAGTATGCCTGATGTAACATTTGCAGATTTTATGATGGAAGAGTATGTTAAATACGGCGAACAGGGTGTAGTTAAAGCTCTTCCTCAAGATTGGGAAACAAAGTACCCGAATCTTGCATTTTCTATGTCTATGACAGGTATACTTGATGCTGTTAAAGAGGCAGGAAATGGCGAGGTATATGGTTTAATTTGTCCTATGGACCATTACATCAAGTATATAAAGGATTTTCGCCAGGCTTACAAAGATGGTAAAAATATGCGTGAAATGATGGGTGAGTCTGAATACATATACATTGATACATATGGTTTTGCTTATCGTAAGGACTGGGCAAAACAGTTAGGTATCAAGACAGATTATATTATGGAATATGAAGATTTCTTAGATATGATACGTAAATTTAAAGAAGCAGACTTAGGCGGTGTTGGCGAACAGAACACAGTTGGTCTTGCTATCGACCACACAGAAGCACCTAACTTTTTTATTACCGCATTTAACTCAAACTATAAATTCTTCCATAAAGATGAAACAGGCAAATACGTTTATGGTCTTTTAGAAGATTCAACTGCAGAAGGTGTTAAGGAATATGCCGAAGCATACAGAGAAGGAATTTTGTCTCCTGGCTTTTACACACAAAAAGCACAGGACCTCAATTCATTGTTCTGTTCACAGCGCTCCGGTGTTATTTTCCCGAAAGCAAGCGTAGCTGCATTGCGTACTTTAAAAACAGAATTTGCAAAAGCAAATCCTGAATTAAATGCCGAAGATTGTATAGATGTATGTTGGGTTCTTTCGCCGGACGGAAAGGTTCACGGAAGAGAAGCAAGCAACTATTATCGCGGATACTATTTCAATCCTGAAATTTCTGATGCAAAGCTTGATAGAATTTTATCTTTAGCGGATTATGTTTCGAGTGAAGAAGGCGGTCCGCAAGTTCGTTTGGGTGTTCCTGATGTGGATTATGTAGTGGAAAACGGAGAGTATAAGGTTATTCGCGAAAAAAATTCAAGCGGTGCATATGATACACTTGATAAAAAATATCCGTCTTACGACTTTTTCAGAATGTTTATAAATCCAAACTATACATTAAACTTTGATGTTGACCCTTATGCGCGTACGAAGGCAGACACGCTTACAGAAGAAAAGCGTAAACACGAGCTGTCACTTTTAGACTGGGATGATGCACGTGATGCGTATTCTGCTGAAGATTATGTAAAATTTAAAGCAGCTTATGATGTAAATGTAATGCTCGCTGAAATTGTTGTGGCAGAAGGCGATATAGAGGAAAACTGGAATAAGAAAAAAGCCGAGTTTGAAGAAAAAGCAAAAGAAGTAGCAGATAATATGAATAAGGCTCTCTTGCAGTAATTGCATGCTCAAAATGGAGGTATAAGATGAAAAAAAGATTTATGGCAATAATTTTGTTGCTTTGCATGAGTCTGTCTTTAGTACCGGTATACGCTGAAGAAGAAAGCGCAACAACTACTGAAGAAATTGTAGAAGAGCAGCAAATCAGCTTTGCCGATGTCTCTGAGGAACATGAGGCATATGATGCGATAATGCATTTAGCATCTATGGAAATAATAAACGGAAAAAGCGAAACAGAGTTTTGTCCGGATGATAGCTTAAAGCGTGAAGAGTTTGCTAAAATTCTTGCTGGCGCATTTGAGCTGACTGATACAAAAAACGCACCTGTATTTTATGATGTTCCGGTAGGAACATGGTATGCATCTTTTGTTCAAAGGGCAGGTGCATCAGGTCTTATAACCGGTATTTCAGAAACAGAATTCGGCACAGGCAGAACTCTTTCACGTCAGGATTTGGCGGTAATTTTAAAAAGATTTTTAGATGAAAAAGGAGTAGACTTTACTGCTGAAAATGCCATAGTATATGCAGACGATAGTGAAATAAGTGATTATGCACGTGAAGCGGTAGAGGCACTTTCTTCAATGGGTGTAATGCCGGGCAGAAAAGATAACTGCTGGCATCCGCTTGATGCAGCAAGCCGTGCAGAAACGGCACAAACGCTTTATAATGCACTCGAATTGCAGAAAAAACAGGCAGAGGCACTGGGTCGCTATGGTGATGCAAGCCAATATAACGGACCGTTCGAGGTTCCGACAGATGATAGATTGGCTGAGGCAATGCCCACGCCATTTGATGTTAATATTTGGCCTCGTGTTCAGCTTCTTCATGAAGACTTTGAAGACGGAGATTATGGAATACTCACAAAATACTATTTCCCTGCTAACTCTGCAATTGTTTCCGAAGGTGGCTACGGCGATAACGGTGGTTGCATAAAGATAGTTGACGGCGCTTCTGCCACTATGAACTGGGCAGCAGATTATGAGGATTTAAAACCTGGAGATTATCTGGTATTTTCTTGTATGATTAAGGGCGAAAATATCAGTGGTACGGGTAACTATCGAAACATTCTTTCCATATATAATCAGGATAATAAATGGCTTAACGAAACCCATTTGGGTAAAACTGAAGTTGATACAGACTGGAAAGAATATCAGCAGATTTTAATGGTACCTGAAGAAGTAAACAGACTTGAAGAGCCGAAAATGCACAATGTTCGTTTAGGTGCATATATGAGTAACCTTACAGGTACAGTTTATTATGATGATTTTAAACTGTACAAGGTTACATTTAACCCTATGAATACAGTTTTAATGGCACCTGCATACAAAGGTATCATTAAAGGCGAAGGCGGAGTAGGCGATATAGCTCTGCGTGCTTATGTAAGTGAAATGAATGGTTTATATGATTTTGGTAATCTTCATTTTACTGCTCAGATTACTGATGAAGAACATAATGTGTTGTTAAAATCTGAAAGTGATACCGTAACAAGCCAAATGGAAATCTATTTTTCATCGGCTTCTCTCCCGATGGGTGGAGATTATTATTTAGAAAGTATAATAACCGATAAAACCACAGGCAAGCAGGTGCAAAAATCAGAGTGGGGACTGCACAAGCGTGAAGCAGATTTTGTAACTGCTGTTGGTTTTGACGAATATGGCAGAGTAACAGAATATGGAAAACCTGTTTTACCTATTCGTGTTTACAATTACACAAAATACGATGACTGTATTTCTGATTTAGTGGCTGCAGGTAACGTTGATGAGATGATGTATACCGGTATGGGTTGGTATTATAGTTACAGCAAGGATCCGAAATATGAAAATTATATGAAGACCTTGGAAGAAAATAATATTAAAATATCACTCGCTACAGGAAGTATGTGCTACAGCAATATGTATACAGGTGAGGTAGAAAAAAGAGTAACTAAACAAACCGATATTCGCGGACTTATGACCAAGCTTGTTAATAACTTTAAAGATATGCCTAATCTGTTTAGTTATTATGTTTTCGATGAACAGAATGGTATGCGTTATGGTGAGGAGCTTGCGTGGGTAAGGCAAATTGTAGAAGAATATGATTTAGATCATCCGACAACTTGTGCTATTTCAGACGACATAGCATTTTTCCCGGGTATATATGCTAAAACCTCTGATTTTATAGGTTATGACCCATATCCTGTTACCGGTAAGCCTAATCAGGATATCGCAAGGGTTTACAGAACACTTTCTCAAGCTAAAGAGCAGAATCCTGGCAGACCGGTGTATTTTATATGTCAAACATTCTGGTATGATAATCGTGGTTACTTGCGTGCTCCAAATCAGGAAGAAATCAGAAATATGATCTTCCAGGGCTTATGCGCAGGTGCATGTATGATTGATACATGGGCATATCGTTGGATGAGAAACAAGCCAAGTCCTGGCAAAACCTTTGAAGAGGAATGGCAGGCTTTGGTTGAGGTATTTGACGAAATTCAGTATTTAGAGCCAATAGTCCTTTCAACACAGCCTGCACCTTATTACGAAATTAAGGGCGGCGGCGAATGGATGAATCACATGGCAAGACGCTATGACGGAAAATCATATTTATTTACCGTAAATAATACCAGCTCTGCAAAAAATGCGAGAATATACTTAGACGGAGTTAAAGAAATTAGAGGAATGTACTCAGGCGAAATCTTTGAAGCAGATGAAAGTGGCTGGTTTGAGCTTGATTGGGACGGCTATGAGGTTGAAGTTTTTGAATATGAGCAGGCAGAGTATAAATCTCCCCAAGCAGAGCTTACACGCTTTAATTTAGCAAACTGCATTTTGACTGAAACAGAAAACAACGCTGAGTTTGTAATTTCAAATGATTTAACTGAGACAGAGTATAATGCAACAATGAGTGATAATGCTGTTTTATACATTAATGGTACAGAAGTTCAAAAGAGTGGCAAATTAAACCTTGAAGGACTTACTGAAATTACATTAAAGGTTGTATCAGAGGACGGAAGATTTGAAACAGAAAAAACATACACGATAAAACGCAGTTAAGGAGGGTTTAGATGAAGAAGAGAATTTTGGTGATTATGCTTTCTGCGTTGTTGTCATTTACAGTAGTTCCTGCTTTGGCAGTAGAGACTTCTAATATAACGGCAGTTGACGGAAATGTAAATATATCTGCAACCATAAATGCAGCTGAGGGAACACCGGTATTAATTTTCATAATGCCGGCGATTGTAGAAGGTGATACTGATGTGACGGCACAAAAAATTAATGGTCTTACATCTAAAGAAGTGCTTAGCACATTAAATATAGAATATGCAACTGTGGTAAATGCAGAGGCAGAGGGCTTAGTCTCTCATATCTGCAATATGAAGGATAATTTAGCTACAGGACTTTGCCACGTTATATTCAGCTATTTAGGTTCGGACGGTTGCTATTCGGCAGGAACATTTGAGCATGTTGGTAAAGATGATATGAACAGATTAGTATCTGCTTTTAATGGTAGCGATGCCGATGACTATTTTTCTGTTATTGATGAAGATATGAATGGAAAAGACGGAGAGCCTGCTAAAGAAATTCTGCGTAAATCCTCTGCAGACGTAGCGTACTATAAAGGCTTGAGTGACAAAACAGAATTTCATTTACTTCTTTATAAATTAAAGGGAAATGAGGACTTTACACTTACCACTTTGGTATCAGCTTTTAATGAGGCGAGTGCGTGGATGAGACTGCGAAATGAGGCAGATACTTTAAGTGTTTTAACTACATATAACGGCGAAGAAATGTATTGGAATGTTGACCTTGATGCTGATTCTGATTTTGCGAAGCTTTCAAATGCCGAAAAAACCAAATTACTTGCTGGTGTTAAAGCAGCAAAGCACGAAGATAAAGAAAGCTTAGAAGATGCCTTTTTAAATGCGGTGGCATTGGCTATGTTCAGAGAAGCAGAAACCAGAGAAGACATTATTGCTTTGATTTCAGAAGATAGTACTTATGCAAAAATATTTGCTCAGGTACGTGAAATTATTAAAGAAGCAGAATTGGATGAGTATGATACTGCCTTAATGTATAACGATGTACTTGATGGTGCATCTGCATGCAGAACTTTAGAAGAAATTGAAGAGCTGTTTGAAGCTTTGGTTTCTGAAGAAGATGATGTCTATGTCGGAGGCGGTAATAGTGGCGGCGGTAGCGGTAGTAGTGGTGGCAGCAGCGGTCGTCCTATGGGAGCGACAGGTGGCTATGCAAGCGGCGGTTCTACAGGTAAAAATTTAATCACAGACAATACAGGAAAATTAACATTGGCATTGCCTTTTGCGGATATTTCTGATGAACACTGGGCAAAAGCATATATCGAAAAATTATACGATAAAGGCACGGTAAACGGTGTAAGTGACAAAGAATTTGCACCTGCCGGTAATGTTTTAAGACAGGATTTTGTCAAAATCATGATAGGTGCATTAGACATTGTAACTTCTGACAATTCTTCGATATTTACAGATTGTCCTGATGGAGCATATTACACGCCGTATGTTATGGCTGCGTATAAAAAAGGATTAATATCCGGTGTAGACGAAGGACTTTTTGGTGCAGGTGTCAGCATTAAACGTGAGGATGCGGCTGTTATAATTGACAGAGTATTGAGCATGTACAATTTTGAGGTTTCAGAAGATGATATTTCTTTTAATGATGCAGACTACATGGCAGATTATGCTAAAGATGCTGTAGTACGTGTAGCTAAGGCTGGTATTTTTAATGGCGACGAACAGGGTAACTTTAATCCTAAAGCAAACTTGTCACGTGCAGAGGCTTGTGCAATTCTCTGTCGTTTGGCAGAAAAAGTAAAGGGGGTATAAACTGTGTTAAAACGTATATGTGCATTTTGTCTGACTTTTGCTTTGATAATTTCACTTGCAGTTATAACTCCGGTTTATGCTGCCGGTGCAAGCGAACTACAGTTGCTGTCGGACTTGGGAATAATCAGTTTAAATCAAAAGAGCGGTTTAATTCCAAAGGGATTTAATCGTAGTGAATTTACCCGTGCTCTGTGTGCTATGGCAAAAATTGAAGAATTTAGTGCTTTAAATGAAGATGCGACGGTATATGCAAAAGATATTGCATCTGATGCTAACTATAAATCAATAGCAACTATTCTTTCTGTTGGCTATATGGAAACAGATATTGATGGTAATTTTAATCCGGGCAAGTCGCTTACAGAAAAGGATGCAGTATATGCATTAATTGGCCTTTTAGGTTATAAACCATTGGTACAGCGTAACGGCGGTACAGAGGCGGCATACTATGCAATGGCGCATAAGCTTAACTTATTTAAAAATGTTGAAATAAATAATAGCGAAAAACTGACAGCAGCAGAAACAGCAGCAGTGCTGGCAAATGCTATGGGAGTAAAAATATTTGCTCCTGAAGGTATTGATTTAAATGGTACCTGCTTTTGGGAACGCTGGAAGCTTACTAAGTCAAGCGGACGTATTTTAGCAAATTCAAATTTAGGCTTGGTAACAGAAAAAACTTCATTTAAAAGAGTTAATATTGATGGAAAAATTTATTATACCGAACTCTTGATTCCTGATGAATATGTGGGTAGTACAGTTACATATTACACAATGCCCGGAGAAATGGGAACAGAGGTTGTCAGCATTTCGGTTGATAAATCTTCTGAATTTATTGCAATAGATGCAAGCGATATAGAAAGTGTTACCGATTTAGGTAAAGAGCTTGAGATTGTTTATAACAACGACGAAGAACTTACTATATCAAAAAGCAGCTTTGTTATAGTTAACGGCAAAACACAGAGTCCGACCCAAAAACTGTTTGATGCCTTTAAAAGCGGAAATGTTACTTTTGTTGATTCTGACCGTGATGGCGAATTTGATTTGATTCATATGACTTTGATGGTTCAGAATGTAATTGACGGTATTTATTCTGAGTTTGGAACCTTAACCACTAGATATAATAGTGATAGAATCGACCTTAAAAAAGTTGATAACTATGAAATTTATTTAGGAGGAAAGGCTACCGATATATCAGAACTGATGCCGGGTATGACAGTAGGTGTGGCGTGTGATGCGTTTACAATAAATGCAGATAGCAGCGTTACTTATGATTATGCAAAAGCAAAGCATATTAAGCTTTATGCTTCTTCAAGAACATCCGTAGGTTTTGTAGAAATGATAGATGATGAATCTGTTACCGTTGGTGATATGTATTATCCGTTTGGTGCAGCATACAACAAATTAGTTGCAGACGGTAAAATTTCAGCTATCGAGCCGGGTGATTATATAACCTTGTATTTAGATGCGTTCGGAGAAACGGTATACTATACCGTTGATATGGCTAAAAGCTCTTTGCGTTATGGATATATTATCGCAGCCGACGGGAATACAAAGGGTCTGAATAAAACTACCAAAGTTAAAATTTTAGATGCTAATGGAGCATTTAATGTTTTTGAATCAACAGATAAATTTATTTTAGATGGTAAAAAGGTAGAAAGCGGTAATACATCATATACCATATCAGATACGGTGGTTGACCTTACTAAGCGTCAGCTTGTTCGTTTCCACGGGGCTGCGGGCAAGCTTTACGAAATTGATACTGCTAAGGTGCGTGAGAGTGAAAACAGCTTAACTGAGGATTTAAAATTTGATCCATATGTTGCAGACAATTCGGCATATAAAATTCGTTCTGGTGCTGTAAACAGACAGTTTGCATTTAGAGATGACTGTATTGCATTTGTCGATAGCGCCGATTTAAATGACAATAATCCGTCAGAGCTTTTGTTTTCTGTTGCACCACTGACCGTTGCACGTGGTTCATATAATATGGCTGGTTATGATGCAGATGACGACAACAGACTGAGTTGTATAGTTCGCTGGGATAATTATGGTATGGCAGAGGGCGATTCTATAACCTCTCCGATTGACTATCATGAGGCGAATGGATATGTAGTAGAAAAAGTTACACGCGGTGTAGGAAAAGACGGCTCATTAGGTTGGCACTTTACTTTAGCCGGTGATAGCACTAAAGTAAGTTATTTTGCATCAGAGGATAATATTAAGCTTTATACAACTCAGAGTGCAGATGACTGGGGTAACGGAAAGCTTAAAATATACAAACGCAACAAAGAAGATATGATGTCTGTAATAAAGAGCGGAGATATTATAAGATTTGAAAAAAACATTTTAGGTAATATTACTTATATCGAAAAAATGTTTGATTTTGAATCACATAAAGACAGTACTACGCCCATCCCAAAAGGTACACATGTGTATGGATTTGCAAATGTTGAGAAAATATGCGGAGATTACTTCATTTATACCTTCGATAATGATGAAACTAAATATATTGCAAAAAGGCGCAGTGTGTATAAAATGATTGCGTTATATCATGTAAATACTGGCAGAGTAGAAATGGTACAAATGTCAGACTTGCCGTCACGTGCAACAGGTAATAATGTAAAAGTATTCCTTCGTGACTATGATGGAGGTTCGTTGTACAGCCACGTATTTTACTTATATGATTAAGCTGAGAAAGGAGGAGCACAATGATGAAAAATACAAAAAAGATTTTTGCATTTGTTTTGTTTGTGTCTATTGCTATGACTTTGTGCCCAATGGTATTGGCAGAGCAAGACATCGGTTTTTCGGCTGTAGATAACTTTGACTCTCTCGAACTCACCGATGATGTATTTAACAAGTATCCAAATGCAAGCCTTGGACAAACCAGTGAAGTTTTCGGACAGTCTACAAACACTCAAAAGGGATTTAATATAACTGAAGCGGAAGGTCCTGACGGAAAGGTAAGCAAGGTTTTAGAGATTACAAACCGAAATGGTGATTATGTAATACTGCCTTTTGCTAGTAGTTTTATTCATAAAGAAGGAATGGTTACACAACTTTCTTATGATATAAGATTTACAAAACTCCCTGGTGATAATCCGACAGATAAAGCCAGAACAGGTACTGCGTTTTTAAGATTTGGTTCAAACGGCTTTAAAAATGCCGGGCAAGATAGTATTCTTACGGCACCCGGTGGAGCAAGCATCACTATGCAAAAGGATTTCTGGTATAAAATGGTGGGCAAAGTAAACACTGACGGGCGCCTGACTGTATATTTGTTAGATGCCAAAAGCGGAGATATATTAATTGAAGCTGAAACCTCCAAAACATTTGGTGCAGATAGCGAAATTGATATTAAAGCTGCATATCTGCAGGCAACCAACACAGTATTGGCAGATGGTACAAAAATCTATATAACTTGTCAGATTGATAATGCAGAGGTTATTCAGTATGACCCGTCTACACCGCCCGAAATTTCATCAGCTTCGATAGAAAACGGCGAAACAGAGGTAATACGAAACAAAGCATTAACGCTTAATTTTAATCAGGGGCTTGCGCCAGATAGTTATGTTACATTGACCTCTGAAAAGGGTGATGAAGTTAATTTGAATGTATCGGCAAGTGCGTTCGGAAAGCTTACTATTAGCTTTAATGAGCTTTTAGAAAGAAAGACTGAATATACATTGTCTTTAGCAGGAGTTAAAAACGAGAACAATGTAGCATTTGAAGCTGATGACATCACATTCACCACTGAAGATTTACATATATGGAATGAAATTGAAATATTGTCAGTATCTGCAGGCGATGCTACACAAATAAGCTTTACATTAAGTGATATTTATGGTTATCCGACATTTTCAGGCATGGTAATGGCTGCTGCATATGAAGGGGGAAAAATGACGGGGATTGACATTGTTGAGCTTGATGAAGCATCGACAGAAAGTGAGTTAACAAAAAGCTTTAATATTGGCAGTATTTCTGACCAAACAGAAATTCAGCTTATGTTGTTAGACAAAGTATACGGACCTGTACCGCTTGCGAGCGGTACATGTGCCGGATAATATAATGGAAGATTTATATTTAAATTTTTAATGAAGGGACGGGAAAAATAATGTTCAAAAGAATAATAACAGTTTTTCTTAGTGCTGTTTTATTGCTCTCGCTAGGTTCGGCAACCGTGTTCGGCGCAGTTCCTACAACTGTACTTACAACTGCCGAGGGTGTAATAACCGCAGGGGCAACAGGAATTCTGACAGACAGCTTTGATTATGCAGTGACAGAAACTGCATTCGCTGATTATGCTACTGCAAAACAAAGCGCATTATTTTATGCGCAGACTCAGTATGCTGCCGATGCCTATAAAATAATTGCGGCAGACAATGCGTCTGTAGCGGCAGACACGGTTTTAGAAGTACATAATGCTGCATCTGGCGAAGCTAGACTTCAGACAATGAAATTTACTGTGGCAGAGAATTATATTTCAGAGCTTAGCTACGACATTCGTTTTACGCAAATTCCTACAACTACAACACTTGGCGGCGATACACACCGTGCGATGCTTGGCTATGCAGGCGGTGGAGGAGTGTATTTGTCATATGATGCGAACAAAACAGCATGGAAGCTGTGGGACAGAAATGCAGGCTCGGGCAATGGTGTAGAATTTGTTGAAGAAGACAAATGGTATACAGTAAATGCTTATATCGACGGCAGCGGAGACGTTCTTACATATCTTTTGGATAAAGCAACAGGCAATATTTTAGTTGCTGCGAATCGTACATCTACGGCTTTAAGCGGAGAGGTATTTTTTACAGCTGTAAGCATGCCACCGAAAAATGAGGGAGATTCAGATATTAAAGTTGAGATTAACGATGCAAAGCTGATAGTTTATAATCAAACAATCAGCACTCCTGGTATTGCAAAAAGTACCGTTACAAACGGAGAAACGGATGTATCATATTTAATTAATTCTATTGAGGTTAAGTTTGACCAGAGCATAAGTGCGGCTTCTGCTACACTTACACCAAAAGGCGGTTCGGCACTTGCAACTACAATCGAACCGACCGAGGACAAATTAAACACCTATACAATAAGCTGGGAAGGCGGCCTTGCGTATGGTACAGAATATACTTTAGATATGTCAGCAACAACAAATGCGGCAAATCTGACAGCAGGTGAAGAAGGAAAAATCACTTTTACAACAGCTCCGAAGGGAATCGAAACTGTTAAAGAAGAATTTGAAAGTAATGGAACAACAAAGCAAGCCAGATTTTTAGGAACAGCTTTGAGAACAAACGGTTCAACCGCAAGAAAAGGTACTGCAAGCTTAGTTGACGGCTATACAGGAAAAGCACTTGCACTTACAGTTGGTGCTTACCAAGAGGGTATTAAAGCCGGAATCGACCCGTTAATAACAACAACTACCCATGCGCCTGCATTAATTTCTGAAGAAGGCGAAGAAGCAGAATACGAAAAGTTTGTTGTAACATATCGTTTTAATCTTAAAAAAATGGCGCAGGTGGGTAATCCTACGACTGCCGACTTTTCATCAGCCTCCGGTGCTGCGGTAGGAAACGGCTCAAAAATTCAGATGGGCGTGGATGATACCACTGCACCTGCATATTCTGCACTTGCGGCTCAGATAGTAACAAAAAATTCGAAACCTGTAATTCACAACCCTAATGACGGCGACTATACCGAATTTAAAGAAGACCATTGGTATAACATCGTGTGGCTTATTGACGGAACAGACCAGGTATTTAATTTTATAGATGCTGAAAGCGGTGAGCTTGTATGGAGCAGAAGCTTTACATCAACCAAATATACTCCCGGAACAGGAATCTATATTGTTCCGTATAGCGGTGCGCGTACATCGGGCAAGACCGGAAACGAGGATGTTCCGTACTATATTTACAATGAAGACCAGACTGTATTGTTTGACGATTTTACAATCTGGAGAATTAACCCAAGAAGCGAAACACAAAAGCTTAAATTAACCCAAACAATCGCAGACACAGTTTTAAATGTAGATGACGAAGATGACCAAAGCCTGACTCTTACATACAATCAGCCTGTTTTGGGCGCAACAGGTAATTTTGAGGTTTATAAGGTAGCAGAAAATAATCAAAATGAACCTGCATATTCTACTGCTCAAGTAAAGCTTAAAGATTTTTGCACACAAGAGCTTTCATTTTCTAACCTTGAATATTTAACCGATTATGTGCTCGATTATTCAGGTATGGAAGCAGTCAGCGGAGCTGACTTAGGTACAGCTGCGGCAACAAGTCTTATAGCATTTTCAACCGAGGCAGCCGATAGCGCAATGTCAATAGTAGGCGACATTTCGTGCAGCGGACTTACAGCAGGCAGCACAGTTTCGTTCGATTTATATTCAAAAGAAACATCTAATCCGACAATTATTGCGGCATTTTATGAAAGAAGCTATCCCAGAAAGCTCGCAGGCATTGAAATAGAGACAGTAAGCGTGACAGAGGGTCAGAAAAATCCCGTTTCTATTACATTAGACAAAGACAAGGCGGCTGATTACATCAGACTGTTTGTCTGGAACGGTTTCGGAGCATGCTTGCCTTTATCTAAGGTACAGCAGATACAAGCACCTGTTGATTCGCTTAATGTTTTAATGATAGGCAACTCTCTTTCAGAAGATGCAGGACGTTACTTAAACAGCGTAGCAACAGCAGGCGGTCTTGAATTAGACCTTACAGTTAGCATGATAGGCGGTGCTTCGTTTATACATCACGCTGACAATATTGCTGCAGAGCTTGGCGGCAGAACCTTAGAAGAGGCTCAGGCAGGAATGGATGACGGAACTCTTAACAGAGCATTATATTATAATTATTATAATGGAGAATTAGATAAAAATCCAAAATTGCTTATTGATACTTTAAAGGCAAAAGACTATGACATAATTTCTGTTCAGCCGTCTTCGGCATATTCAGATACAGAGTTCGAAAAACTTCCTTATTTAACAGAAGAAATAAGAAAGCTGCAGCCAGATGCAGAAATTATACTTTATCAAATATGGTCGCACTATGAAGGGGCGCAGAATAC
Source organism: Clostridia bacterium (assembly GCA_045595745.1). Lineage (GTDB taxonomy): Bacteria > Bacillota > Clostridia > UBA1381 > UBA9506 > RGIG1666. The sequence goes on from JAZOBB010000058.1 coordinate 32,478, forward strand.
CCGTAATTTTAACTTTACAAGCAAAATAAATCCGGTCGATTCAAAATGGTCTGAATATATCGGTGCTAATGTTGAAAACATTACAGCAGGCGGCGAGGCTATGAAGGTAGCTCCTGCAGGTAAAGCATTTTATCTTGCAGACAACAGATACGACTGGTGTCAAACAACTTATCCCGGTGGCGCAGGCGACACTACCGAAGCGCCTAAAGATAAAGACGGAAAACTGCAAATCGCTACAGGCTTGTGGAGAGATAATACTCACGCAAGCAATTATGGCTGCTATTTGGCAGATGCTGTATGGTACGAGTTATTAACAGGCAAAAAGGCTGCAACG
>JAZOBB010000059.1:0-9094 GCA_045595745.1 Clostridia bacterium
TCCGCCGTTTTGCTCAAATATTGATTTCATTGTAAAATCCTCCAAAATTTAATTTTCTACAATATCATATCAATCCGGCTGTATAACACATTTTCAACTTTCTTCCTTATCGTCATTTAACATCGGTTGGCGCATTTTTTAATTTTATAAACAAAAAGGAGAGTATAATATGTGTACAGACAGCTTTGATGAGATGTTAAAAAAATTGGAAAATAGGGTAATATCCAAGATATTATCAGAAGGAATGAGCGAAGAAAATATTGTACACGCGCTTAAAATTGCAGTAAAATATACATCTTTTATAACACTGCCTCCTGAAAAACAAGTTGAAGTTTTGCTTGGAATAAACGAAATCTGCAAAGAAGAAGGCTAAGAATAAATGTTGTATAAACACAAAAACAACTGCCGAAAAATCGGCAGTTGTTTTAAAATGTCAATATTATTAATAATTTTCAGCAAGAATCTGGAAGTAAGCCTTAGGATGTGCACAAACAGGGCAAAGCTCAGGAGCTTTTTTGCCAACCATAATGTGACCGCAGTTTGAGCACTGCCAGATTACATCGCCATCTTTCGAGAATACAGTTTCTTTTTTAACATTGTCTAAAAGAGCGAGGTATCTTTCTTCGTGATGCTTTTCGATTTTGCCTACCATTTCAAACAACTCTGCAATCTGGTCAAAGCCTTCTTCTTTAGCTGTTTGGGCAAAGCCCTTGTACATATCTGTCCATTCGTAGTTTTCGCCTGCTGCTGCATCTTCTAAGTTTGTCATAGTATCAGGAATGCCACCATCGTGGAGCAGCTTAAACCAAATTTTTGCGTGTTCTTTTTCGTTGTTTGCAGTTTCTTCAAACAAAGCCGCAATCTGAACATATCCGTCTTTTTTAGCTTTTGATGCATAGTATGTATATTTGTTTCTTGCCTGAGATTCGCCGGCAAAAGCCGCCATTAAATTTGCCTCTGTTTTTGTTCCTTTTAAATCTTTCATTTTGTCATTCTCCCTTACTTTAAAATGTTATATAAAATTAGAATAAACCAGTGATTATACCATTCTCGTCTACATCAATTTTACAAGCCGCCGGTTCTTTAGGAAGGCCGGGCATTGTCATAATATCACCTGTTAAAACAGCAACAAAGCCTGCACCTGCATATGCTTTAACCTCTTTAACAGTCACTTTAAATCCGCTCGGGCGACCTAAAAGACTCGGATTATCTGATAATGAATACTGAGTTTTTGCCATACAAATCGGCAGCTTATCGTATCCGTTTTCGGTAAGAATTTTAATCTGCTTTTCAGCAGCGGGGGTATAGATTACTCCGTCACCACCATAAATTTCTTTTACTATCGTCTCTATTTTTTCTTTAATTGGCTTTTTCTCGTCGTAAATCGGGGCAAAATTGCTAGTCTTGGTTTCTAAGGTTTCAACCAGCTTTTGAGCAAGCTCTATGCCGCCTTCTCCGCCCTTTGCAAAAACCTCGCTTAATGCAAACTCTGCACCTTGCTCTTTGCAATACTCGGCTATATAATCAAGCTCAGCATCTGTATCTGTTCCAAATCGGTTTATCGCAACAAGCACATTTACATTATATTTACGCATATTTTCAATATGCTTTCCTAAATTGCTTATTCCGGCTTTTAATGCTATCAGATTTTCTTCTGCTAGGTCTGCCTTAGCCACTCCGCCGTTATATTTTAAAGCACGAACAGTAGCAACTATAACAACCGCAGAGGGTTTAAGACCTGCCGCACGGCATTTTATATCCAAAAACTTTTCTGCACCCAAATCTGCACCAAAGCCAGCCTCGGTTATTACGTAATCAGCAAGCTTTAACGCAATTTTAGTTGCCTGAATACTGTTACAGCCGTGTGCGATATTTGCAAACGGTCCACCGTGCATTAAGCAAGGGGTATTTTCAAGTGTTTGAACAAGGTTAGGCTTGATTGCATCTTTTAAAAGCGCAGTCATCGCTCCATGAACGTTTAAATCACCCGCTTTTACTTCTTTGCCATCATATGTATAGCCAATTATTATACGGCTGATGCGTTCTTTTAAGTCTGACAAATCACTTGCCAAACACAAAATTGCCATAAGCTCTGAGGCAACAGTTATAACAAAGCCATCCTCGCGCGGTGTGCCGTTTATTTTTCCGCCAAGACCTACAACCGTCTGTCTTAATGCACGGTCATTCATATCCATAGCACGCGGAAAAATAACTCTCGTGGGGTCAATTCCAAGCTCATTTCCCTGCTTAATATGATTATCAACCATAGCGCAAAGCAGATTATTTGCCGCAGTAAGCGCATGCATATCGCCCGTAAAATGCAGATTTATATCCTCCATAGGAACAACCTGCGCCCAACCGCCGCCTGCAGCACCGCCCTTAACCCCCATAACAGGACCGAGCGAAGGCTCTCGAAGTGCAATTATTGCATTTTTATTGATTTTTGCCATTGCCTGACCCAAGCCTACTGTTGTTGTTGTTTTGCCCTCGCCTGCAGGAGTAGGATTTATAGCAGTAACCAAAACCAGCTTTCCGTCAGGATTTGATTTAACCCTGTTCCATACATCCTTAGAAAGCTTCGCTTTATACTTTCCGTATAATTCGAGCTCATCGGCATCAATACCGATTTTTTCTGCAACCTTTGTAATAGGCTGCATTTTAGCCCCCTGAGCTATTTCAATATCAGTAAGCATTACTCCACCCCTCTTTTATTTGCTTTATCCATAAATTTTTCAACATCTACAATAAAACGTTCGTGCTCTGCATCCGCAACCTGTCCCGCGTCATCACAAACAACAATTTTAAAAACCAAACGTCTGCGGTCAACCAAAACCAATTCTGATTCGCAAAAAGCTGTGCGTCCCATAGTGGTCGCCGCCGTATGGTTTAAAACCAGCTTTGTACCGACAGTAGCCTGTCCATCATCCAAGCAATCACGCACACTTTCTTCTGCGGTTTGCTCCATTAAAGCCGCAACAAAAGGAGTGCCGAACACCGGCAGAGTTCCGCTGCCGGCACTAATTGCACTTTTTGTTTCGTCAACCTTAATTTCTAATCTGTTTTTTATTCCAACCTCAAGATTTTTTGTCATTTTCTTTTGTATCTTCCTTTTCTTTTTTGTTTTTATCTATCATTTCGTAAAGACAGCCAAGTGCCTCACGTATTCCGCCTATTTCATCAATCAATCCGCTTTTTACTGCTTCTTCACCCATAATAATACAGCCGACATCGTTTGCCATTTCGCCTGTTTTCATCATAAGCTCAGTAAATTTTTCGCGCGATATATTAGAGTTTTTCGTCACAAAATTAACTACACGTTCCTGCATTTTATTAAAGTATTCATATGTTTGCGGAACTCCGATAACCAGTCCATTCATACGAATGGGGTGAATTGTCATCGTTGCCGATGGTGCGATAAACGAGTGTTTAGACGAAACCGCAAGCGGAACGCCGATACTGTGTCCTCCGCCAAGAACCAGCGAAACAACGGGTTTTGTCATACTCGAAATCATTTCTGAAATCGCAAGACCTGCCTCGACATCGCCACCAACGGTATTTAAAATAACAATTAACCCGTCAATGCTTTCATCTTCTTCGACCGATACCAAAAGCGGTATAACGTGCTCATACTTGGTAGTTTTATTTTGCGGTGGAAGAAGCATATGTCCCTCAACCTGCCCTACAATAGTAAGACAATGAATATTACCCTTTGAATTTTTTATACAGCTGCTTCCAAAATCGCGTATAGTTTCGCTATTTTTTTCTTGCTGAGTTTCTTCTTTTTCACCTTTTTCATTAACTAATTGGTTGTTCATAAATTGCTCTCCTTTTAATTTAATAACCATAGTATGGTTATTAAAAGAGCAATTTATTCCTGCCAGCACTCCATATGCATAACTTCTGAAAGCGACTTTTTAGGTGTTTCGGCATTTCCGTCTTCATATCCAACAGATATACACGAAATAAGTTTAATATTTTCAGGAACACCAATAAAGCTTTCAACCTCACTCTGATACGGTCGTCTGTAACCTGCAATCCAGCACGAGCCAAGACCGTGAGCCTTTGCCGCAAGAAGAATATTCTGAGTTGCTGCTGCTCCGTCTTCTATCATAAACGGAGTCTCTTCACAAAACACTAAAATACACGCAGCAGCTTCGTTAATAAATTTTCCTGACGTTACAATTTCTGACAGCTTTGTTTTGCGTTTTTCATCGGTTACTATAACAAATCGGCACGGCTGAATGTTTCGCGCCGTTGCAGCTAACCGTCCGCAATCGGCCAAATCGGTTAAAATGCTTAATTCAACCTTTTTATCAAGATACTTTCTTACACTTCTTCTTGTTTTTAATACTTCTAAAGCATTCATTGGCTATTCTCCTTTAATAGATATATTTTCTCACATTTTGAGCAAAAAAGCAATCCTTATTGTTAAAAAATTAAATTTTATTGTACCATATCTAAAGCATCGTCAATTAAAGATTCGTCTGCCCTGTCAACATTAAAGAAGCTGTCAGGCACTTCGCCGACCACAATGGTCTGAAACAGCGGAACTGTATTTTCAACCGTACAGCCTGTGTTTACCGTAGGCATTAAAAGTGCAAAATTTGTTTTTACATTAAGATTTACCAAAAGTCGGGTCTGGTTTACTCCTGCCGTTTCAAAGCTTGATATAAAATCGACCGTCGTGCTGCCGTATGGCATTAAATTAAATTTTATGTAAGGGCCTGTTCCGGCTAAAAAATCAATGCCGCTAAGACTTCCTGCAGGAATTGTTAAATCTGTTTTAGATATCTCTGCCAATTTCTGTTGGATGCTGAGTGCTATATCTGTCTTTAAACCATTTACTTCCGAAAGGTCAGACTGCACTGCCCTTATATTTCCGTCCTGGTCTTTTTCAAGTCTTACTATTTCTGAATATTTAATAGGTTGTGTTTTAAAAATTTCAGAAACCGATTTGTCTATTAATTGGTTGGCAAGATATTGAGCCTTTGATTTTGCAAGCTCAACCATAACAGGACGAACTGTTTTTAAAAAGCAAAAAAAAGTTGCGGCACACAATGCAAATATAAATATAAGCCACAAAAAAGCAGACCATTTGCGTTTGCGTTCGCTGCTTATGCGAACACAGATTCTTCTTTTACTGCCAAGCCGCATCGCCGCACCCCCCGACTGTTTATAATGATATTATATTAAAACTTTAAAAAAATGTTACTAGTTTGTTTTATTATTAATTATGTTTTTAAAAATTCACTTTAAAGGAAAAAACTTCTTGACAAAATACATCATTTTTTTGAATATATAATTACTCATTGAACAAAATAGTATCGAGGCGATGACCTCAACAAATTTTTTAAAATTTATAAGGAGTGTAACAAAATGACAAGTAATAAAAAAGTTGTTCCCGAAGCAAAAGAAGCTCTTAACAAGTTTAAGATGGAAGTTGCAAACGAAGTAGGCGTTAACTTAAAGCAGGGCTATAACGGCGATTTAACCTCTAAAGAAGCAGGTTCTATCGGCGGACAGATGGTTAATAACATCTGTCCCGTACGAACTAAGGTTTTTTCCCGAAATAACCGCACACTTGATGGTCATACTCAGAAAATTGGGTATGAGTATAGGATAGTGATATAATGCAAAGTGCACACATATATTTTTACGTATGCACTTTCTATTGATTTTTTTAATAGAATTTGTTATACTATTGTCGTAAGGACGTGATTTTATGCCAACAATTTGTATTTTTTTATGGAATCATAGTTAGAATGTATAATGAGAAAGACAATAAGCATAGCATGCCGCATCTTCGTGCTAAATATCAAGACCAGAATGTAGTAATTGATTTTGACGGAAATATTTTGGAAGGTGATTTCCCAAAATCAAAGTTAAAGCTTCTTGAAGCGTGGATGGAAATTCACAGAGAAGATTTGAAAGCAAACTGGAAATTGCTTTCGAGTGGTGATGGTTTTTTTAAAATTGAACCATTAAAATAGGAGGTGCCGTTATGAAATACCCTATAGTTTTAAATGTTGTTCCCCAAGACGATTATAGTGTAGTCGTCACATTTGAAACCGGCGAAACAAAAAAATTCAATGTTAAACCATATATTTGCGGAGATTGGTTTGGTCAGTTCGAAGATGTTTCTGTATTCAATACAGTTCGTCCGTGCGGAAATACTATTGAATGGGCTAATGGTCAGGATATAGCACCGCACGAATTATATGAATTATCGGTGGCTATTTAATTATGGATAAAATTTCTAATGAAAAATCAAATGCAATTAACGAGCTTATGGAAAAACTTGCCGATGGAGAAAAATCCGCAAAAGAAAACGGTTGGTTAGCTAATGATGAGACCTTATCGGCAATTAGAGAAGGTCAAAAAATTATTGATAGTTACAAAAGTCGCTTTAATACTGCTGATGAAATGTTTACTGATTTGAATATATAATAAGAATAATCCCTCAAGGAACAAAATTCCTTGAGGGATTTTAACATTTATTCTTAGAATTTGAACTATGGTACTGTTTGTATATGTATATTAATTACTCTTAAAGTGCAAACTAATTGCAAACAAACTTCTAAAAAGGTGCAAATAATACTTTTAAATACTTGCTTTTTAGTGCAAGTTATGCTACAATAATTATTAATTAAATTCTGGAGGTTTTCTTATGGAACGAAATGCAACGCAAAAATTGGTTGATTGGAATAATAACAAACGCAAAAAACCTTTGATTGTGTGGGGCGCAAGGCAGGTTGGCAAAACATACCTTATCAGAGACATATTTGCTGAGACTTTTTATAAAGATAACTATATCTACATTGATTGCAAAATCGAAGACGAAATTCGCAATTTTTGTGCCGACACTGCAAATGCAGGGAAGATAATAGAATATATTTCTTTGCTTAAAGGCAAAAAAATAACCGAAAACACATTGTTGATATTTGACGAAGTACAGGAATGTCCCAACATAATATCTTCACTTAAATATTTTTGCCAGGATTTCAGAGAAATTCCTGTTATAGCTTCCGGTTCTATGGTACGTATAAAAATTCAAAGAGAAACTCATAAAAGAGGTGCTGGAGATAGTGGCAAGTTTCTTTTCCCTGTAGGTAAAATAAACCAGATTACGGTTTATCCGATGACCTTTGATGAATTCCTTATGAACAGTAATAAAATGCTGTATGATACCATTAAAACCGCATACGAAAACAAAAAGCCGCTTGATTCTAAAATTCACGAGCTTGCAATGGAGCAAGTATATAAATATTTGCTTGTAGGCGGTATGCCCGAAGCAGTGGAAACTTATATTGATGATGATAATCTTTTTGAATCAAGAGAAATACTGAAAGTTCTTTATGATAATTATCTCTCGGATATGGACTTGTATCAAGCAAGCCGCGAGGCTGTTCTCCGTTCTCGCACATTGTTCTCAAATATCTATAAGGAACTTAATAAGGAGTCTAAAAACTTTTCGCCGGGACTTATTGAGGAAAAGAGCAAAACGAGAGATTTCGCCACATCTATTCAGTGGCTGACTATGGCACATATTATAAACCAATCATTTCAGTTAAAAGAGCATATTACAACACCTCTTATGACCGATAATGAAAGTAATTTCCGCTTGTTTTTAGGCGATATAGGTATGTTCTCATACCAAAGCGGTATCAACGCAGCATCTTTTGTGTCCAATGATAAAGAGAACACATTATCAGGAATTTTCTTTGAAAATTTTGTGGCGAATGAGCTTGTTGCAAAAGACCATAAATTGTTTTATTGGAAAGGAAAATTTTCTGCCGAACTTGAATTTATCATAGAATCGGATAACAAGTTGTATCCGATAGATGTAAAAAAAGGCAGAGGCACCTTAAATTCTCTGGAAAAGTTTGCAAACCATAATAAATTTGAGTTTGCAATAAAAGTTTCAAAAAACAACTATGGTTACAGTAGCGAACAAAAACTTTTAACAGTACCGTTTTATTTCTTTCCGTTTATTGCAAAAGACCTAGCAAACGGAACTATGAAAATTTGATTGTATAAGGAAGAATCCCTCAAGGAAATATGCTGTTCCTTGAGGGATTCTATTACTTATTGCCAACATGCTTTGATGTGTGACATTTTTTTCTGATTAAAGCTGCCATTTTATTTCGTTCAACCTCAGTTATAACACCTTTTTCAAACAAAATATTATTAAAATAATTAAGCCATATTTCTTTAGCATTAGTGGTACCTGTAATGTCACACACCTCCTTTAAAATTATTATATGCACAATAAAATAATTTAAACATTTTGCATGTTCTTTCATAAATATAATTACGTTCAGCTAAAAGCATATCCTAAAGGCGAAAGCAGTACATATAATAAATATCCTCTGTTTTAAAAAGGATATACTGCATCACTGCCCAAAGATACTATCGAAGACGGCGAAGGCTATGTCGATATGTCTGCAATAGGCGGCTTTTCAGGTTCACCAATATTTTTAGATAACGACAAACTAAAGTTTCTCGGTGTGTTGGTCGGCGGTTTGGCAGACGATAGCAACGACTGCTCAACTATAAGCCTTTATGTGCCGTCATATAAGATATTTGAGCTTGCAAAAGATGAAAATACCAATAAAGAATAAAGATAAAGCGAGGACTTCCATAGCGGAAGTCCTCGCAATTTTGTAATGTTTAAAATAATATTAACGCCGCAACCCCTAGAATGAAGGGTTACGGCATTTTTGATTTTTCTCAATATATTATTTTATGAAATTTCATCATTTTTTAAATATTTTTGTTCTTTTATGACCTTTTCTTTAATTCTAAGGCATCTATAAACTTCTATTACTGTTGTTCTGCTTTCTGAATGCAATTTTGACAAATCTAAATATCCATTTTGTGTAATAAGGCAATTAATATCATTTTCACACAAGGCAGTAATGTTGTATTTATCGTCAAGTGCGTCTAAAAAATAGTTTATGCTCACATTAAAGCACTCCGCTATTTTATTCATCATATCAATAGTAGGCATTCTGCACCCTGTTTCGTAATTTGACCAGCAACTGCGTGATATAAACAGTTTTTCTGCTACTTGTCCCTGAGTTAAGCCTGCGTT
>JAZOBB010000060.1:0-6240 GCA_045595745.1 Clostridia bacterium
TAAAAATAAAAAATATTTAAAAATACCGATTGGCGAAATTATGACAGAAGAATCAGGACTACCGCTCGGAACAATTCTTCGAACCGGAAGCATATGGGACGGAATAGAAAAAGCGGTTAACGAAAACAATACCATGTTTACTCAAACAACAAAAACTATAAACGACATAATGCTGTTTTTTAAGAGTTCGTTAAATTCAGCGGATACAGAAATTAAAAAGGATAAAGAAAAAACTACATACACCTTAAAAGAAAAAGCGAATGATAAATACCCAACCTGCTCAGCTAAACTGACGGTTAAAGATAGCGACATAGCAAACTGTGAGCTTAAAGCAAAGTCAGATTACTCAGAAATCGAAAATGACTACGGAGTGTTTGATTTTAAATGGAGTGCAGATATTTCGTTATCGAAAACAAGTCAGAAGCAGTCAAAAATAGATGTGCCGTCTGATTTTGCAGAACTGGAATAGTTAGATATAAAATAAAACAAAAAGTCTGTGGCATCGCCACAGACTTTTTTGTGTATTCTAAAGAAAATTAATTATATACACCGACACAAGCATCAAAACAATGCCAAAAATGCCCTTTAAATTAATTTTCTCTTTAAAAAGAGTTACAGACATTATAAGCGAAAAAACTACGCCGCAACCTTGATTTAAAGGGTAGAGTAATACCGCATCTAAGTATTTTGCCGCAAGGGTTTTAAAATATGAATTTAAAAACAAACAAACAGCCATAATTAATATGTAATGAACAATGGGTTTTATCAATTTAAAAGGACTGCTTTTAGCCTCATTGTCTTTTTTGTATTTTATAAAATATATTGCGCAGGTTATTCCCAGTATAAGTGCCGCAAACAAATATGTATACAAATTTAACTGTGCAATACTTGCATCAGGTAACTCTTTTACGAATACCTTTTGCGAAAAATCACTCAATCCGCTTGATAATGAACAGAAAACGAGCAATAAAAGCTCTTTAAAGCTAGGTCTTACTTTGCTTGTTTTGTCATATGTACACATTAAATAAACCGCAAACATAAGCAAAAGGATGCCTAATATCTGAATAAATCCTATGGCTTCGCTATAGAGAATATTGCTAAGCACCAAAGGAATAATAACACCTGCCATTACAAAGGTCTCTACCATCATAAAAACCTTTCGGTTAGCAGCCAAAAGCCAACTGACCGTAAAACAGGCGGTGCTTACCCCCGAAAGCAGAGCGATCAGTATTACTTTTGGATTATCGGGCAGTATCGACTGATTCTTTTGAAACATTATTATAACTATGCCTATCATAAAGCAAAAGCACATTCTTATCGCATTTATAAACATAGCATCATTAACGTTTTTTGCAACGTTAGATGTTTGTTTTCCGCAATAGCCCTTGCTAAGCCCTGCAAAGAGAGCTAAGGATAAAAACAAATAACCTATCATTTTAACTAAACCTCACTTAATCAACTGTAATGCATGCTCTGCGTGCAACCTTGTGTAAGGTATCGCTGTAACTTTTATCTAATGTGCGATACATTTGTGCACATAAGGCATAAGGCAAATAAATTCCGCCGTCAAATGTTCCTGCAAGGCACATATTAACTTCACCTTTTTTGTTTTCGTTTATAAATTTAAGCAGTTTAGTAACGTATTCGCCGTATTTCATCCAATCTGCCGAAAACATACGCCACGCATTAGCACGGATTTTTTTGTCGTGTTCCGATATAATGACATCGTTTTCGCCCATTACATAAGGTCCGCTCTGATAAATAAAGATATTCCAATCTAGCATCATTAAGCCTTTAAACACCAAGCCAACCCCAACACCGTTTCTAAGATTTAAAAGTTTCTTGGTAAATTCTAAGGTTTCATTAAATTTCTCTTCATCATTTACAAAAGAAGAGTAGCTGTAGGGGAATTCGCCGCAATCCTCCCATAAAATCTCAATTTTGGGGTTTACACGAGCGATTTCGTCTAAGCGGTTACGCACAGATGATGCGTGAAGACCAAAGATAAGTCTTAAATCGGGTGTGATTTCCCAAAGTTTTTCTGCAACTTCGTTCACCATATCTGTAACAACTCGTGCAATCGTTTTGCCACCGACAACATTTTCTTTGCGTTCGGTAAATGACTGGAAATAAATTCCGTCGCAGTTTACGTTAGCATAATTTTCGCGATAATCGCGAATGGCCAGTTCTTTTACTTTTTCGATGCTTTCGTCTGTAATATTGTCAGTTTTACTGCCGATTTCTTTCCATCCCCAGCTATAGCCTAAAATTACCTTAATTCCATAAGAATGAGCATAGTCAATTATATCTTCAATATTTAAAGGGATATAATCATTCCAAAGTACCAATTCATTATATTTTAAACGAGCCATATTGTCAATGTATTTTCTGTAATTATTAATTGAATGTCCCCAGGTGAAAATACTTCTTGTCTTATGGTCGGCAGTCTCGCTGTAGCTATATTCAGCAAGAGGTGAATCAAAAATCAAATCGGGCATACGGTTTGAGCCGCCAAAAGGTGCATTTTCAGGTATGTAGTCATCAAAAAAGCTGACGACTGCATAAAACAGCTCTTGCTCACTATGTGCAGTAAGAAATACAAAACGACCATCGCTGTCATCAGGATTTTTAATTACCTTTACTAAAAAACCGTCTTTTTTAATTTCTTCTGCTTTAGTATACTTTTGTATTGTTGGACTTTCATTATAAAGACCAATAAAAAATGCGTTTTTCGGAACTTTACACCCTTCTTTTTCGCAAGGCAAAACGTGAATTTTATATACACCGTTTTCTCGGATTAAGTATTTGCCTGCTTCTTTTGATAACAAGTTTATAGCTCTTTTGGCTATGCCGTTGTAATCAGAGTAAATAATTTTCCAGTCAGTTTGTTTCATAAATAACACCTCAAAATTTTATTTTATGTCTCTATTATAGCTGTATGATAGAATAATTTATATATATTATTCAAAACAAAAATATCGTTTTTCGAATCTTTTTGTTGCTGATTTTATATTTATATGATACAATAAATATAAAAAACAAATGGAGTTAATTATGAAAATATATTCTGTTTCTGACTTAATAACTCAAAATTTTAATGTGAAATTTTTAAATGTTTTGCAATCGTTTTGGCGCAGTACAAAATATTTTCAATGTATAGGCATCCCCAAAAAACAAAATTTGTTTTTGTTTTTAAACGGATGCAAAATAAAATATACAGACAAACACGGCAATGTGTTAGTAGCGCAGAGCGGCGATGCTGTTTATACACCATTGGGAAGCGAATATCAGGCAGAGTTTTATGATTTTGAAAGCGAAAACTCGCACACAATAGATGTAAACTTTATGCTTTTTGATGAAAACGGAGCACCTGTTATACTTTCTGATGACATTCAAATTTTTCGAAAAACAGACAATTCAAACGTTTCGGCATTGTTCAGGCAATTTTTAAATGCAGATTTTGAACAAAACTATATTCAAAACAGAATTATTCTTTTTCGCATCATTCAAACGTTAGCTGAAAAAAATGTTGTGCAAAATGATAAATCCTTAATAGAGCCTGCCTTAAATTATTTATCTTCGCATATTGAAGAAAATCCGTCTATTAAAGAGCTTGCAAAAAGATGCAATATAAGCGAAGGATATTTTAGAAAACAGTTTAACAAGTGTATGAAAATATCACCAGTAGAATACAGAAATAAACTACGGTTAAACAGAGCAAGTGCGTATTTGGAATATGGCGCAATATCGGTTCAGGAGATATCTGATATGCTGGGATATTCAACAGTTTCGCATTTTATCAAAGAGTTTAAAAAATGTTATGGTATGCCACCATTAAAATATAGAAACGCATTAAAATAGTAAAAAGCAGCCATCGGCTGCTTTTTACTATTTTAAAAATCCCTGAATTATTCTGTCTTGAGCCTCTTCTTCAGTTAAGCCTAAGGTACGCAATTTTAAAATCTGTTCTCCTGCAATTTTGCCTATTGCCGCCTCGTGAATAAGTGCCGCATCAACGTGGGAAGCCTCGAGTGCCGGAGCAGCGTTAACAGTTCCGTTATCAACCAAAATCGCATCGCATTCAGAATGACCGCTGCAGCGATTTTTGCCGTTTAGGGTCGAAAGGAATTCCTGATACGAATGTCCCTTCGCAACAGAGCGGGAGATAAGGTCAACAGACGAATCTTCGCCTTCCATTAAAACGTCAAAATCAGTTTTTGCATATTCTTCGCCATCTGTCATAATACGCTCACGAACAATTAACTTAGCTCGTGCGCCGAGTTTAGCAGATGTCTTGCGCAAGCTTTTGTCAACACCACCTAACTGTACGGTATCCATTTCCATAACAGCATCGTCAGCAAGAAAGATATCAGTTACGGGGTCAATATTTTTTTCGCCTGTTCCGTTTCCTGTTCCTATATGCTTTTCTTCATATAAAACGCGGGCATTTTTTTCTAAGAAAAAGCGGTGTATACCATTATGACGGGCTTCAGCATGTGAGTCAGAGTGAACGCCGCAACCGGCAACAATAACGACATCGGCATCTTCGCCAACGAAAAAGTCGTTATACACCAAATCGTTTACATCACTATGAGTTACGCAGGCAGGAATATAAACTTTTTCACCCTTTGTGCCTGGTTTTATGTGTATTTCAATTCCGGGCAGGTCTTTTTTGTCTGTAATTTTAATATTTGCGCTTGACTGACGGCCTGCACAGCCTGAATCTTCACGAATATTAAATGCGCCCTCAAATTTTTCGTCAAAGTCGGAAATCATTGAAAGCAACTGTTTTGTCATATCATTCATTTGCTTTCCTCCTTTCCCATAGGGCAGAACTTAAACATTTCATCACGTAAAAGTGATGGCAAAACTTCTTCGCGCGGACCAGATGAACGAACTTTTCCGTCTGCAATTACTACAATCTGGTCAGCAATGCTTAAAATTCGTTCCTGATGAGATATTACTAGCAACGTTCCGCTTTGTTGTTTGCGTAAATCCTCGAACGTTTCAACAAGTTTAGAAAAGCTCCAAAGGTCAATGCCTGCTTCAGGTTCATCAAAAATTGAAAGCTTTGCTTTTCGTGCAAGAACAGAGGCAATTTCAATTCTCTTAATTTCTCCGCCGGATAAGCTCGCATTAAGCTCGCGGTTTAAATAATTGTTTGCACAAAGACCAACTCTGCCAAGTAAATTACAAGCCTCGGTATGTGACAGCGGCTCGTCTGACGCAAGCTCTAAAAGGTCGCGCACAGTTAAGCCTTTAAAACGCACAGGTTGCTGAAATGCAAAAGCGATTCCGCATTTGGCACGTTCGGTAATATCTAAATTTGTAATGTCCTCACCGTCAAAAATAATGCTTCCTGAAGAAATATTTTCAATTCCTGCAATTAGTTTAGCAAGTGATGTTTTTCCACCGCCGTTAGGTCCGGTTACAACAATCAGCTTTCCTTCATCTAAATTAAGGTCAATGCCTTTTATAATTTCATCGCCGTCAGGAATTGCCCAGGCGATATTTTTAAGCTGTAACATATCAAATTCCTTTCTTTTTTCAGTTCAATAAAATACAACAAACTATATGTTTATGTTAGTATATTTTTGCCATTTTGTCAAGTAAATAGACAAGTTTTTAAAGATTTTAACATATAAAAAAGCTACCACTAAAATTTAGCAGTAGCTGGTAATTTATTTAGTTATTTTCAGGTAGCTTAAACATTGTTCCAATACCAGTATCAGTAAAGATTTCAAGCAGGATAGAGTGGAGTATTCTTCCGTCAATTATATGCACGCGGTTAACCCCTTTTTTTACTGCATCAGAGCAAGCAGTAACCTTAGGAATCATTCCACCGCTTATTGTGCCGTCTTCAATCAGTTTTACTGTATCATCGGTTGTAATTTCATAAATAATATTGCCGTCGTTATCTTTAACACCTTCAACGTCGGTAAGATAAATAAGCTTTTCTGCCTGAATTGCAGTTGCGACAGCACTTGCAACTGTATCGGCATTGATGTTATAGCTCTGACCGTCTTTGTCTGTGCCGATAGGAGCAATAACAGGTATATATTCATCACTTGCCAAGGTTTTAAGCATTTTCGTGTTAATGCCTGTAATTTTACCTACGAATCCAACATCTATTGGATTGCCCTCTGAATCTTCGCGAAGCGGCTCGCACTGAATCATACCGCCGTCAATACCGCAAAGACCGATAGCCTTTCCGCCTTTTTTGTTAACCAAAGAAACAAT
>JAZOBB010000061.1:0-7715 GCA_045595745.1 Clostridia bacterium
TCGGCTAATGAAATTATGCACCTGTTCGTATGTGAAACCGTATTTTTCACCAATTTCTCTTAATGTATGTCCTTGTGATTTAAGTTCTAATATTTCATTTTCGTATTCTTTAATGTGTCGATAACTTCTTGGCATAAAAAATCCTCCTATGGTAGTTTATATTATTCTACCATAGGAGGGTGTTTTTTTCTATTGTCCGTTTTTACTGGACCTGTTCAATTAATATGCTCTGTTTTTTATTTATGTAATTAAGTATTGCTTTTTAATGAGCAATCATATTTAATCGACATCATCAGTTCTTCCTCATCGATTTCACGTGGAATTTCAACAGTAAAGGTAAAGTTTCTGCAATCTGCAACCTTTTCTATTGAAACGTTATTAATCGAAATTTTTCTTTTTGCAAATTCACTTTTCATTTGCGCAAGATATCCTTCTTCTGCTACGTTTTGAATACGAAGTTCTTTTACTCTCACAACTCTCAACCACCGAAACTTTAAATGAAATATTATTTGTACCATAACTACGATTAAAGTAGCACATATAGCAATAAAATACATTCCTGCACCCATTGCCATACCTACACCTGATGTTGCCCATATTCCGGCAGCAGTTGTTAAACCCGTTACCGTACTTTTCTGAACAAAAATCATTCCTGCGCCTAAAAAACCTATTCCGCTTGCAATGGTAGATGCAACTCGCGACGGGTCTAATCGAACATCTACACCAGGAAATAAATTACTCTGCACTACGTCAAAAAAGGCATATTTTGATACAATCATCATAAGTGCCGCAGCAGATGCCACCACGCAATGAGTTCTTATACCCGCTTCTTTTGACCTATTTTTTCGTTCAAATCCTATTACAAAACCGCATATACAAGCCAAAAATATACGCAGCAAAAAAATCAATTGATTACTGTCTACAAACTTCATTTTACTATCTCCCTATAACTCTACTGTCATTGTATCAAAGCAAATTGCACCGTTTTCACCAAATGCATTTTTGACTTTTTCAGCAGAACGCTCAGGATAATTTAAAATCTCTCTTCCGTGATGATTAAAGAATATTTTTTCAATATTCTTTTTAGCAGCAAAGTGCTCACAAGCAATATCAACACCAAAATGGCCGGTTTCAATAATGATGGCATCGCAACCTTCACCTATTGCTTCGTCTAAATCGCTATATGTACCAACATCTCCTGAATAAACTAAACTTTTTCCCTCTGCTTCTATACGATACGAAAACGAAAGAGGCTTGTCGGTTTCATATTTTTTCAGGTGTGTATTTGAAAAGGCAGTTACTTTTACGTCGCCGTCATCAAATAAAACACCATTTTGTACAGGATGATAATTCATTTTATACTCTGTTTTAAAAAGACCCTCTGTGTTATATAAAACCTGCATAAATCCATCAAATGTCTCTTTAATTGGAAGATATAACTCAATATCTCCGTAATGCGGCTGTTGTTCTCTTCTCCATACCAGTTTTCTGATATTCCACAAAAGATTACCCAGACCGCCTACATGATCCATATGTGTGTGTGAAATTAAAATATGTTTAACTTTTAATAAATCAAGTCCCATATTATGTGCAGTATAAGAACAACCCTCTCCTGCATCTATCCAGTAAAGTTTGTCATTTACCTCTATTGCTACACTCTCGTGTTTTCTGTCAGGCATAGGCTCTGTTCCTGAACACGAACCCAAAAAATATATTTTCATATTTTAACTCCTTTAAATATTTTTACCTAATATTGAAGTTTGCCGCTTTCGAAAACACAAAAGCGGCAACTTTATCTTTTTGTTATACTTCTTCTAAATCTTCAAATGCTTTAATACTTGTTTTTACATCTTGGAACTTTCGCATTTCGAAAAATACAGGACGTTTATTAATCAGTCCGTTTCTCCAAGACCAGAAAAATGACGAATAAGATATCATCGGTCCAAACCATTCATCCAGTTCACGATGGTTATGAAGAACATTATCTTCTGTTCTTTTTACCTGATGGATATGATAAGCAACTGTGCGATTTCCAACTAAAGCATACCACGCACTTAGTGGAAATCTGCCCGTAAACTGTCTGTTGTTAACTGCATGACCAACATCAAGCAGGCATCCGCATTTTTCATCTCCAAGACGTTTGTTAATTGCATCAACAAAAGCCAATGTTTCTTCAGGTATCATTCCATATCCTCGGGTATCATCCGGAAGATCATTTTTATTCATATGCAGATTTTCAATTCCGAATTTTGCATCAGGAAACTGTTTCATAAAATCACACAGGTAATCAATAAAAATATCTGCTTTTTCACGCATCAGCGCAACACTGATTCTTGGCGGATGAATTGTAAATGATTCAACACCTGTTGCTTTGGCAAGTTTTATTGCAAAGCTCCAGCCTTTATCGACAATATTTTCGCCATCAAAACGAAGATTCGGCATATGCATTGATAAAACTTTGCCGCCGTGTGCCTTAAATTGTTCAACTTTTTTCTGCACTGCCGATATATCGGTAGTGTCTTCTGAAAATACTTTTAGCTCTAAATTTTTAACACCATTTTCTATTGCATAATCAATGGTTTCGTCAAGGTCGAAACAACAGATTCCCAGATAATCTCTTAAATCTTTTATTGTTTCTTTAGATACTGAAAAACATTTTTCGCTAAAAGCAAACTTTTCTTTGTCAATTTCAAAAATTGTAATCGCAGGCGGTGTTCCGATGCACTTATCAGGGTCTAGTGCTTTTACGCAAATTACCCTGCTTTTGCCCGATATGCTGTCACTGAATTTATGAGAATGAGCATGAATTAAAATCAGTTCTTTACTGTTTAAGATTGCTTCTAATCGCTCTCTCACCTCTTGCGCAAGACCTGCAAGAGAATGATGCATGATAATAACATCTCCGTCAGACAGACTTTGTATTTTGGCAAAATCCTCTTCTTCAATTTTAGAAAACGGTGTGTTTATACACAAAATACGTCTGCCGCACTCAATTTCTCCTCCTCTTGCATAAGCAAGCAGCTCAGCATTTTCACTACGCACATCCGCATTTCCGCTGATAGTAATATGATTACTAATTTCTTCTATTTTTTCGCGATATATTCTAAAGGCATTTTTCGCACCGCAAGCAGTCATATCGCCCATCGTTACTACCATATCTACATCTGAATCTTTAAGATATTCGATAGCCTGATAAAAATAATCATATTGCGGTGCACTTTCGTATTCTGACAAATGCATATCGCATATTGTTGCAATTTTCATAACACAAATTCTCTCCAATTATTATATAAAAATCTGCATTTTACTACCAGAGGCTGACCTCTGAAACCTTTTTACTCACTCTGTTAGCTAAGCTTAAAAGCAACAGATTAAGTACCGAGTTAAACATATTAACTGCCGTAGAATAGCTGTAACTATGCTTTAAGAGACCTACTCGGTAAACGTATGTAGAAATAACTTCTGTTACATCTAATATTGAGTCATTAGAAAGAAGAAGTATTTTTTCGTGTCCTACATTCATTACCTTTCCGACCTGCAATATAAACATAGTGATTATTGTGGGCAATATCCCCGGAAGTGTAATATGAAGAACCTGTCTCCACTTACCTGCACCGTCAATCTCTGCCGCTTCGTATAAAGTAGCATCTATTGATGTGAGTGCCGAAAGATAAATTACCGAAGACCAACCCATTGTACTCCATATGCCCGATACAACATATATTGGCACAAAGTACTGCGGATAGTTTAAAAGTGTTACCTTGGGCACCCCAAAATGCGATAGTAAGGTTGTAACAATACCTGCATCACTTACAAAATCTTTGACTATACCACAAGTTACAACCAAAGATATAAAGTGTGGCAAATAGGTTGCATTTTGTACAAGCTTAGCAAATCTGTGATTTCTTAGTTCGTTCATTAAAAGAGCCAGAATGATGGGCATCGGGAACGAGAACACAAGCGTGCTTATACTGATTGTAAGAGTGTTTTTTAAAACTGTCCAGAAGGTAGGAATACTGAAAAAACGTATAAAATGTTTAAATCCTACCCAGGGACTTCCTATTACACCTTTTACCGGCGAAAAATCTTTAAATGCAATGAGGGCGCCATAAAGGGGACCATATGCAAAAACCAGATAGTATATAAGAACCGGAAGAAAAAGCAAATACAGTCCTTTGTTTCTGGCAAAATCCACTTTAATTTCTTTACTTCGGAGCACTCTGTTACTTATAGCTGATTGTTTTTTTGTTTCCATATCACATCATCCTTTCACCGCGCCAACCATTACACCCTTTACAAAGTATCTTTGTAAGAAAGGGTAAACCAACAGAATAGGAACTGTTGAAACGATGATTGTGGCATATTTTACAGTTTCTCCGATATAGTATTTTTCTGAATTGTCTACTCCTGCATCAGAAGCCGAAACTGCACTATTTTGAATAAGAATTTCTCTTAAAACAAGCTGCAAAGGATACTTACTGCGGCTTTTTAAATAAATACTTGCAGAAAACCACGAATTCCAGTGTGCAACCGCATAATAAAGCGTCATAACTGCTAAAATTGCTTTTGAAATCGGTATTACGATAGAAAACAAAATTCGTCCGTGCTTTGCACCATCTAACTGTGCAGATTCTATCAAACTGTCAGGAATATCAGAAAAAGACGTACGCATAATAACAAGATTATGTGTATTAATAGCCGTAGGTATGATAAGTGCCAAAAGGGTATCGTTCATATGGAGCGTTTTTGCAATAAGCAAATACGTTGGCACAAGACCTCCTGAAAAATACATTGTCAGCACAATAAACTTCATTAATGACTTTCTCCAGTAAAGGTTGTTGCGCGACAGCACATATGCACCTATTGAAGTCATCAGAAGATTTAACGCCGTACCACCCACTAAGACTATTAATGAATTACTAAAGCCGCTCATTACCTGATTGTTGTTAAAAACTGCTGAGTAAGCAGCAATATCAAACCCCTTAGGCCAAAGCAATATTCCTGCGTGACTCATCAGCTCGTTACCGTCACTGAATGAGCCGCAGAAAACATACCACAAAGGGTAAATTGTGATTATCATAAGAAGTAGCATAATTAATATATTAAATATATTAAAAACACGCTCCGGCATCGAACGACGCATTAAAAGACCTCCCTAGTGTTTTACGTTATCTCTTCAAATAACGTGCATATGCAGTATTATAAATCTCTAACATTCTTTCTACACCATATTTGTACATTGTATCAACAAAGCTGTCGAATTTTTCAAGAGGCTCCTGACCTGTAACAAATTTTGCAAACATTGAGCTGCTGTATGAATCAAGCTCTGCTTTAATCGAAGAAACTTCTTCGGATTCTTCAGGAGTAAAGGACAGACAAACCTCTCTGTGCGGACGGCTTGCTTCGTAATCCATTGACCATACGGTAAGTGCTTCGGTTTGTTCAGGTAATTCATACATTTGCGCTCTGTAACGTTCGTCGCTTTCATACGCACCTTTAGCACCTGATTTCATATAAAGACCTAATGCTTCCTGAGCCGAAAGTCCATCCGGATTTTTCATAATTAAATCAGATAAAATAGGTTCGCCGTCTACCATATTATAGCTTACACCTTCTGTACCAAAAGCAGAGAACAATCCGCCTTCTTCAGTATAGAAGTAATCCATATATTTTATAGCTAATTCAGGATACTTACACTGTGCTGATATTGTTGCTGCCTGATATGGTGATGCTGGGTAAGATACAACTACTGACTCGTTAAATTCGCCTTTGTTCCATGTAGGATATTTAGCAGGAGTAAAACGAAGGTTAGAATCTTTAGATGCTTTTGTCAATCTTCCGATATCGCCACCGGATATGATTGCTGCACCACTCTTGCCGGTTAAAAGCTGAGTATCTACCATTTTTGAATCAGCAGATACGATGTTTTTATCTAACCAGCCATTATTAAACCATTCATTTAGCTTCTGAAGAGCTACTTTTCTCTGTGGCTCAACATAGTCATATTTGAATTCTCCATCTTCAATATACGGACCAAAGTGACAGCCAAACATAGCAAATAAATTCTGATTAAGACCCTTGTTTGCAAATGGTGCAGTTGCGCCTTTTTTGTCTTTAAATGCAGCTAATACTGTTTCCCATTCAGCAATAGTTTCGGGTCTTTCAAGTGAAAGCTCTTCTAACCAGTCTGCACGCAGTGCAATACCTGTTGTAAGTTCAATCGGTGGACGTGCCAAAGCAAGAAAACCGTAATAGTTCTGGTTATCAGTTTTAGCAGCTACATCCCAGTCTTTTACTTCAGCAAGCTTACCAAAGTATGCCGGCGCATATTTTTTGTAATCATTTAAAGAAATAATTATATTACTGTCAATTGCTGCGTCGATACCTTCAGCATAACTATACCAGTCACCCCACATAATGTCGGGCAGCTCGCCTGATGCAATTAACAATGATAGCATTTGTGATTCCTGACCGACTGCAGGATGGATATAATCTATCTTTACGCCTGTGCGCTTCTCTGCCTCTTGTGCAAAGTGCGTTTCTGAATAGTTATCTATCATACCTGCCAAAGCTGAACGCAATGGCATTAAATATGTAAGAGTTACATCTGTTTCAATCGGATATGACGATAAATCTATATTCTCTCCTGCTGTTTCGCTTTTACCGGAACAAGCAGTTGTTAACATTGCAATAATACAAAGAAAAGAAATCAATCTTAAGGCTTTTTTCATTTTATAACTCTCCTTTCGAAAGTAAATCCGGATATATTGTTTTATCCTAAATTTTTAATATATTCTTCTAAGTCAACTACTGTACCGTTTTCTCTTGATTCTTCTGCTGCAAATACAATCATATGGTTTGCACAGCTGATACCGATTTCTGAAACCTGTTTATTTATTACACCCGTTGCCATATAGTCGTAAAGAGCTTCTACGATGCCATCATCCCCACCACCGTGACTGCCGATAGCATTTTCTCTTTCGTGTATTGGCACCAAACGTTTTTTATCGGTTGCAAATTCATATATTTCAATTGGTTCATATCCGTCAAGGTTAGCATGAAGTTCGCCTTTAGTACCTGTGATATGTGTCCAGCGATTACCTCTTGAGAAACCTGATACAGTAAATGTTACTGTGATATCATCTTCAAAAAGCATATTGACTGTCTGATGGTCACATACATTGTTGCCGGCCTTATATGCACATCTTCCGTAGTTATTTGTTTTAAGCGCCTCTACCTTTTCTTCATAAGTAGGATTCGGCTTTGTTGTACAACGGTCTCGGAACCAGCATCTTTCGTTATTGCCAAAATAGATTTTGTTTATGCTGTATAAGCACTCTTCATCGTGTGGGCATCCTTCGATACAAAAATCAGGCGCACCTTCAGGAGCATTTTCTTTTCTGAAATGCTTTAAAGAGCCAAATGACTGAACCTTTTTGCATTCTTTTCCGATAAGCCACTGCAAAATATCCATATCGTGACAGCATTTTTGCATCAAAAACGATGCTGAACGATTTGTGTTTGAAAAAATACCTCTTACAAACCCCTGGCAGTAATGTTGATTCCATACACACTCTTCGTGGTTAACAGAAATAATATCTCCTATAACGCCATCATCAAGCAACTGTTTCATTGTGCTGTAAAGTGGTGTGTATCTTAAAACGTGGCATACAACGATTTTAACGCCTTTAGCTTCTGCTGCCTGTGACATACGC
>JAZOBB010000062.1:0-15465 GCA_045595745.1 Clostridia bacterium
AAATATATTGTGGTATACTTAGGTGTACAAACTTATGAAAGGTAATAAAAAATGGACTCATTTTATAAAAACAAAATTATTTTAGCACCGATGGCAGGGGTTAGCGACTTACCTTTTAGAATTATATGTAAGGAATTTGGCGCAGATATTGTTTATTCTGAAATGATAAGTGCCAAAGGAATTCACTATAAAGACAAAAAG
Source organism: Clostridia bacterium (assembly GCA_045595745.1). Classification (GTDB taxonomy): domain Bacteria; phylum Bacillota; class Clostridia; order UBA1381; family UBA9506; genus RGIG1666. Next base: position 202 of record JAZOBB010000062.1, read on the forward strand.
ACTAATTTATTGCTCGAAAGTGCGCCCGAAGAACAGCCATATATAGTTCAGATTTTTGGCTCTGAGCCAGATATTATGGCAGAGGCTGCCCAATTTGTTGAAAAAAGCGGTTTTTCGTATATTGATATAAATATGGGTTGCCCTACACCTAAAATTGTATCAAACGGCGACGGGTCTGCCTTGATGAAAAATCCTGACCTGGCTCGTTTGGTAATTCGCGAGGTTGTTAATGCCTGTAATATACCCGTAAGCATAAAAATTCGTGCTGGTTGGGATACGGACAACAAAAACGCCGTACAAATTGCTCAGATTGCAGAAGAAGAAGGTGCATCTGCCGTAGCTGTTCATGGTCGCACGCGCGAAGAGTTTTACAGTGGGAAAGCTGACCGCCGCATTATACGCGATGTGAAAAAAGCTGTATCAATACCGGTTATCGGAAACGGAGATATCCAAACACCGGAAGATGCAATAAAAATGCTCGAAGAAACAGGATGCGACAGTATTATGATTGGACGAGGTTGCGAGGGGAATCCGTTTTTGTTCCGCGCCGTTCGCGAGGCATTAGACGGAAAGGAAATATCTCCCGTTACGATAGACGAAAAACGTAATACCATTATAAAACATATGGAGCTGCTTGTTAAAATCAAAGGCGAACACATCGGGATATTAGAGGCAAGAAAGCACTTAGCCTGGTATATGAAAGGCTTGCCCGGTGCATCAAAGCTTAAAGCTCTTGCTTTTTCAGCGACCACATTGGATGAAGTTAAGAAAATTGCAGAACAAATTTAAAAATAATGCGCCCCAAAATTTTGGAGCGCATTATTAATTTTATTATTTTACATCATACATAGTAAGATATTTCTTAGTATTCTGCACCATTTCATCAAACAATGCACGTGCCTCAGGCGGTGCTAAAGCTACCAACGGGTCATTTAAGAATGCGATAAATGCAAGTTCTAAATCTCGCTCGATGCCTGCCTTTACAATCATTTGCTGTTCGTCGCAAATTCTTGCAATAAGCGGATGGATCACAGTAGGAACTTCACCTGCAAATACAGGAACAACACTATCATCAGAAAATACTGCATTAGACTCAACTACAGCACCGATAGGAAGGTTTGGAATTTGTCCGCGGTTAGGGATATTTACGTTTGTAACCAAATCTTCTAATCCAAGCAGCGCACGAATCTGCATAACACCTTCTTCGCCTGTTTCAGTGATTTCAAACTGTTCTTCTCCGCTAACCAAACGGGCACTCTTGTCACCAAGTTTTTTATAGTTTTCACGTCTGAAATCAACAGGGGTTAAACCGAATTTCATATGTGCAACACGTTCTCTTGATGCTAAATACCAATGATTGCTGCAGAACTCTGCCAAGTGTCTGTCGCCTGCTGCTGCAATATAGCCGTATCTTAAGAACAGCTCCATTTTAACTTTTTCTGCATATTCCCAAAAATCGTTCATCCAGTTGGTATCAGCTTTAACGCCGTAGCCCTCTTCACCGTATTTTTCGCAGAACTCTTTGTAAAGCGGGAACAAGTCAATATTTTTATATTTTGCTGAGGTAAGCCAGGTGAAGTGATTTACACCGATAACATTTACCTTTATTTCGTTTCTTTTCACATTTTCGATGCCCTTATATTCTTTTAAAACATCTGTAAGAAGTTTCTGGGTTCCGAATACCTCGTGACAGCAACCAAATGCTTTAATTTCAGGGAAGGTTTCGTAAAGAGTTTTTACACAAACAGTCATCGGATTCGTATAGTTAATTACCCATGCATCGGGGCAATTTTTCTTAACTGCGTTTGCAATTTCCTGCATCATAGGAATAGTACGCAAAGAACGAACAATTCCTCCGGGGCCGGTTGAATCACCTACAGACTGATAAATTCCATACTTTTCGGGGCAATGAACATCAGAATTCATTTCGTCCATTGTTCCGGGAAGAATTGAAATTACAACAAAGTCTGCGCCGCTTAATGCCTCGTCAATTGTTTTGACTGCAACATACTTCCAGTCTGTAACTGCTCCTTTAGAATTTTTTACTGTATTGCCTATAATTTCGTTTGCTTTAGCAGCATCATAATCGATATCGTAAAGATATACGCTACCTGAAATATCATCAGCAACAGCAAGGTCACTCATAAGACCCCAAGCCCAACCTTTTGAGCCACCGCCAATGTATGCAATTTTTAAATCTGTAACATTTTTTCCGTTATGTATCATAACACAAAACCTCCATTTAAATATTTTCTCTCAGTATAATTATACTAAAGTTTGTTCTGATTAACAATATTCATTTTCTCATTTTCATGGGCATTTTCTTACATTCATCGGCTTTTTATGCGTTTTTTAGGAATTTGAGACAACAAAATTTATGAATAAATTATAAATTGCTACAAAATTATTAAAAAAGTTTTAAGAAAAGGTTGACAAAGATTACAAAATCTATTATAATACAAATTGTAACAAATTCGTAATAACTTCAGATGTCAGACATTTAAGAACATCGCATTATTGATTAAAGAATTTAACGGAGGTCATTTTTTATGCGAAAATTTTTGAAGTCCGGTCTGATGTTGCTAGCTTCTATACTTTTAGTTATGCAGTCAGCAGCATTTACGGCAAACGCAGAGAGCTTTCCCTGCGTTGGAATCGTTGTCGGTGATACCGTCAATGTCAGAAGCGGTCCCGCTACAGATTATGAATGCATATCTCAGGTTTGGTATGGTGTTACCCTTGATGTTTATGCACGTATAGGAAATTGGTTTAAAATCGGAATTGGCGAAAATCAAACAGCATACATAAGTGCAGATTTTGTTAGTGTTCGCCCCGAGGATATTGCAAACAGAGGTAGCTTTACTGCCGGCAACAGAGTTGTTGAAATGGCAAAACGTTATTTAGGAACACCTTATGTTTACGGTGGCTCATCCCCCAGTGGATTTGACTGCTCAGGTTTTACATCTTTTGTTTACAAACAACTCGGATACAGTCTAAACAGAACTGCTCACGCACAGCTTTCAAACGGTGTTGAGGTTTCGAAAAGTGAACTTAGACCGGGCGACTTGGTAATGTTTAAACGTGCAGGCAATTCAACAGTTCATCACGTTGGTATTTATGTCGGAGATGGAATGATGATTCACTCCCCTCAGACAGGTGATGTTGTAAAATATACTAGCATCAATACCGGATATTATAACAACGTGTATTACACTGCAAGAAGAATAGTAAGATAAAAATAGGGGCTGTAAAAATAGTCCAGAACGCAAAAAGACAAAATTAATAGCATTAATGAAGTAAAATCAATTATTAAAACTAAGTTTTTTAATAAATGTAGAAAAGCCTCACTTTAAGCGAGGCTTTTCTCTTTTTTAACTGTCTTTTTGCTATTGACAAACTTCACCTCTCGGCGTACCGGTGTACGCCTTCGGGTAACCCTACGGTTCTGTTTGTCAATTCTAAACAATTTTTCCTATCCCCTGAAACAAAAGTGCCTGTAAAACCGACTTTTTACAGGCACTTTTGTTTCATTAATCTTGTTTTTATTCATTAAACTTATCTTTTACCTTCTGCTGAGTTTCGGCAATAACATCAGATAAATAAAACTTTTTCATTCCTGCAAAGTATCCTAAAAGTCCGGCAACAACAACTATTAAAGGTGCTATAAACAATATCAGCACCGATGTATCACTTGATGAGAAAAATCCGATTAAAAATATAAATATCGCACGCATAACAAGGTTTAAGTTGTCGATTAACAAAACTTCTCTAACTTGTCGCGGCTGATTTTCTTCTAGTATATACTGAACATCGGTAACCATGTCACGTATGGGAATTATATTTAATTTTATAAGCCCGAACAACGCAACAATTACCGCAAGAAATGCCGCGAGCGGCAAAATTACTTTAAATGCATGCTTTAAATTTACATTATCCTTTTGATATTTAATATCAGATTTAGCTTTATTCCACATTCTGCAATATACAAAAGCGAAAAATACCAATGTAAAAATAATTGAATAAACTGCCAACCCCCACGAATAATCAAAAGTCCATGACAAAAGTATAAATCCGAACATACTGATTAAAAGTGTTAACAAAAACTCTGCGAACATCATTAATACACACTTTTTGTCTGTCATCATAGGTTCTTTGCCCCTTTCATCTGGTTAATCCTATATTTTTTAATATGTCTTCCTGCTTTGAAAACATTTCTTTTTCTTGTTCTTCGCCAAGCTCATGGTCATATCCTAAAAGATGTAAAACAGAATGGACAGCTAAAAAACCGATTTCGCGGCTAAAGCTGTGACCGTATTCTTGTGCTTGCTCCCCTGCTCTTTCTAACGATATGACGATATCACCCAAAAGCACTCTGCCGTCGATAAAATCCTCGTCATAAATTACTATACCATCATCCTCTTGCTCAAGCATAGGAAAGGACAAAACATCGGTTGCACGGTCAATTTGCCTTTGCTCGCGGTTTATTTCGCGTATTCCGCTATTGTCGGTAAACATTAAATTTATCTCGGCATCATATTCAAATTCTTCGTAAGATAAAGTCGCCTCGATAGCCTGAGTAATAATTTTTATTTCGTTATCAGTTACTTTAATTTTATTCTGACAGTCTTCCCATACAAGATTAAGATTCATTTTGTTTACCTCTGCCCTTTGACCTTAAATTGTCGTATTTTTCATATGCCTGAATAATTTTTTGAACCAACGGATGACGCACAACATCTTTGTGACTGAAATAGCAAAACGAAATTCCTTCAATATTTCCGAGGATTTTTATTGCTTCTTTAAGTCCCGAACGTTTTCCGTCAGGAAGATCTATCTGTGTAATATCTCCTGTTATAATTGCTTTTGAGCCAAAACCTATTCTGGTTAAAAACATTTTCATCTGCTCGGGAGTTGTGTTTTGTGCCTCGTCTAATATGATGTATGAATTATCAAGTGTGCGACCGCGCATATATGCAAGCGGTGCAACCTCTATCATTCCCTTTTCAACATAGTTATTATAATTTTCCATACCGACCATATCATAAAGAGCATCGTGAAGAGGTCTTAAATACGGGTCTACCTTATTTTGTAAATCGCCGGGTAAAAAGCCAAGCTTTTCGCCTGCCTCGACAGCAGGTCTGGTGATTATAATTCGGCTTACCTCTTTATTTCTGAAGGCGGTTACTGCCTTAGCTACTGCAAGATAGGTTTTTCCTGTTCCGGCAGGACCAATACCAAAAACTATGGTATTTTCCTTCATTGCGTGAACATATTGCTTTTGACCTATTGTTTTGCTCTTAATAGGCTTTCCCTTAGATGTGATGCACACGCAGTCAGAGCTAAGATTGCTTATTTTATCTTCTAAGCCGTCATTTGCCATTGATACTGTATATAAAATACTCTGTTCGGTAAGAGTTTCACCTCTGCCTACAGCAGATGCTAAGCTTGATATAACTCTTGCTGCCAAAGCTGCTTCGTCGTTTTCTCCTATAATCTTTAACGCACCGTCACGTGAAGATATAGAAACTTTTAACTCTTTTTCAAGCAATTTTAAATTCGCATCAAAATCCCCGAACAGTTTGCCTAAATCTACATTAGATACGTCTAATAATCGTTCTGCCATTAATAATGCTCCTTATGGTAATTCTATTTGTTTAAAACGTCTTTAGCAAGCAATAAACCAATTACTGTCTTTCCGTCTTGAATTTTGCCTTCGTGTATCATTTTTATTAAATCGTTTAAGGGATATTTTTCAACTTCTAAAAACTCGTCTTCATCCAAATGAATTTTACCTTGCTTAAGGTCGGTTGCAAGATATATGTGTATAAGCTCCTGACAAAATCCTGGTGATGGGCAAAAAACACCAAGATATTCAAAGCTCTCCGCTTCCATTCCTGTTTCTTCGCCAAGTTCTCTTAAACCACATTCTTTGTGGTCTTCACCATACTCAAGCTTACCTGCCGGAAGCTCTAAGCATAATCTTCCAAGCGGATAGCGATACTGGCGGACCATATGAACATTGCCGTCGTTATCAATCGGCACAATTGCCACACCACCGGGATGCTCTACAACCTCTCGGGTTGATGTATGTTTATTCGGCAGTTCAACCGTGTCGCGTCTTACACGTATAACACGGCCATCAAATATTTTTTCGCTGCCAATTGTTTTTTCAGTTAAATTCATATTAATTCCTCCGATAAAAAATCATCTAACCACTTTCGTTCTTTATCTGTAAGTGGCGCATTTAAAAGCATATCCGGTCTTTTTTTTGCCGTTCTTTTTATTGATTCTTTACGTTTCCATTCCGTTATGTTTTTATGATGTCCAGAAAGCAAAATATCGGGAACTGTTCTGCCCAGGCACTCAGGCGGTCTTGTATATTGAGGATGCTCTAACAAGCCGTCAAAGTGTGATTCGTGCGAATATGCATCTTCTGAGCTTAAAACCCCCGGAATGAGTCTTCCTACAGCATCAATTAATGCCATTGCCGGAATTTCTCCGCCGGTTAATACGAAATCGCCCATTGATATTTCTTCATCTACTATTTCTTCTATAACTCGTTCATCTACACCCTCATAATGCCCACAAAGCAGAATTAAGTGTTCTTCTTTGGATAATCTAATTGCTGTTTTCTGGTCAAAAACCTTGCCCTGAGGTGAAAGATATATAACCTTAGCCTTTTTAGTGCCGTCATCTGTCACGCTTTGCCACGCGCGATATATGGGCATTGCCTGCATAACCATACCCTCTCCGCCGCCGTATGGATAGTCATCTACCCTGTTATGCTTGTTTTCGGCAAAGTCGCGTATATTTGTGTATCTTATATCTAAAATTCCTGCTGCCGATGCACGTCCGATAATGCTTTCACTAAGCACAGAGCGCATCATATCAGGAAACAGAGTTAAGCAATCAAAACGCATATTACTCCTCCGCTCCAACATCTAAAAGTCCTGCAGGAAGGCTTACTTCCATTCTTTTTGTTTTAACATCAACTGATAAAATTACATTTTCGATTACAGGAATCAGTATAGATTTACCCTCAGGTGTTTTGATATCATAAACATCATTGGCACCTGTTGCAAAAACATCCTGAATTTTGCCTAAAAGAACATCATTTTCAAACACCTGCATGCCTAAAAGGTCGGCTATATAATATCTGCCCTCGGGCAGCTCTGTTTTTTCGGTAAACAAAACTGTTCCTTTAAGCCTTTCAGCAGTATTCATATCAGGAATTTCAGAAAAACGGATAATAACACAATTTTTATGTATTTTACTCTGCTCAATATGCATTACATCGCCGTTTTTTAAATACAACACGTCAAGGTCTAATATATCGTTTATATCATCAGTCCACGGATTTAGTTTTATTTCACCGCGTATTCCGTGTGTATTTACAATCTGACCTATTTCAATAAGCTCCATCTTTTTTCCTCCGTAAATCTATGTTAAAACAAACATAGGGCGACCGCAAAAGTCGCCCCCAAAGCCATGCGGCCATTTTTAAGATACTGATTCTTCAAGCTGTTTTGTAACAGTCTTTTTCTCTTTTTGTGTAAGAAGCGGACGTTCCCCTTTGGTTATGCATTCTTTTGTAATCTTGCACTTAGAAACATTCTTTTCAGAAGGTAACTCGTACATAATATCGAGCATACACTCCTCCATAATTGAGCGAAGTCCGCGAGCACCTGTTTTACGTTCTAATGCCTTTTGAGCAACTGCTTCTATTGCATCTTCTGCAATTTCAAGCTTTACTCCGTCAAGCTCAAACAACTTGGTATACTGCTTAACAAGCGCATTTTTAGGCTCACTTAAAATACGCATAAGGGCTTCTTTGTCAAGCATTTCGAGTGTAGATATAATTGGTAAACGTCCTATTAATTCAGGAATCAAGCCGAATTTTAATAAATCCTGCGGTTCAAGTTTCGCTAAGATTTTATCTATTTTACTGTCTTGCTTGCTGATTACTTCTGCCCCAAAGCCTAAAGCTTTAGAGCCTGTACGTTCTGAAATGATTTTTTCAATTCCTTCAAACGCACCGCCGCAGATAAATAAAATATTAGTGGTATCAATCTGCAAAAATTCCTGATGCGGATGTTTACGACCACCTGTTGGCGGCACAGATGCCACTGTGCCCTCTAAGATTTTTAAAAGTGCCTGCTGAACACCCTCACCGCTTACATCACGAGTAATTGATGTATTCTCGGACTTTCTGGTAATTTTATCAATTTCGTCAATATAAATAATTCCGCGCTGAGCTTCTTCTATTGAGCCGTCAGCAGCCTGAATAAGCTTTAATAAAATATTTTCAACATCTTCGCCGACATATCCTGCCTCGGTAAGTGTGGTTGCATCCGCTATCGCAAACGGAACATTTAAAATTTTAGCAAGTGTTTGGGCTAAAAGTGTTTTACCAGAGCCGGTAGGTCCTAAAAGAAGTATATTTGATTTTTGAATATCTATATCGCCAATCTGGCGTTTGCTTTCAATTCTTTTATAATGGTTATAAACTGCAACAGACAATGTTTTTTTAGCATTATCCTGACCAATTACATACTGATCTAAAACCTTTTTAATTTCTTTAGGAGTAGGAAGTCCGTCAAGGCTTACCTCCATATCAGCAATATCAAAATTATCGCCCATATAGCGATTACACATTGCTATACATTCATTACAAATGTTAACATTTGGTCCTTGAAACAGTTTTAAAACCTGACTTTCATACATTCCGCAGAAATTACAGCGAGGTTCGGTTCTATCATTTACATTTGACAAGTCATACACCTCTTTAATAACAAGATTCTCTCTTATATCTGACTAAGTTTTCTTAAATATTCATAAAGAGGCTGTCTGTTGGTGACAGCCTCTTTTGGGTCTTATGCTTTGTCCGCGCGCGAGGTAATCACATCATCGATTAAACCATATTCTTTTGCTTCCTGCGCTGACATAAAATTGTCACGTTCCGTATCCTGTTTGATTACTTCAATAGGCTTGCCGGTACGTTCACTTAATATCTGATTCAATGTATCTTTAATACGTAAAATACGGTCTGCATGAATTTTTATATCCGTTGCCTGACCCTGCATTCCGCCAAGCGGCTGATGAATCATAATTTCGCTGTTTGGCAGTGCAAAACGTTTTCCTTTTGCTCCTGCAGCAAGCAGGAATGCTCCCATGCTGGCAGCCATACCAATACAGATGGTTGACACATCGCATTTTATGTATTGCATTGTGTCGTAAATTGCCATACCGGATGTTATTGAACCGCCGGGGCTGTTAATGTAAAAGTGAATGTCTTTATCGGGGTCTTCACCCTCTAAAAACAACATCTGTGCAACAACTAAGCTTGCGGTTACATCATTAACCTCTTCACTTAAGAAGATAATTCTGTCTTTTAATAGTCTGGAGTATATGTCATAGGCACGTTCGCCGCGACCTGTCTGCTCCAGCACGGTGGGTACTAAGCTCATGCGATGACCTCCCATCATCAGGAAATTAAGATTTTTGCTTTAAAATAATTATTTTTCCTCAGCAGCTGTTTCTTTCTTTGCCTTGGTAGTTGTAGTTTTCTTTGTAGCGGTTGTCTTTTTAGCTGCAGTAGTCTTTGTTGCAGTAGATTTTGTTGCAGCAGATTTTGTTGTAGTTTTTTTAGCAGTAGTTTTCTTTTCTGCAGTTTCTTCTTTGTCAGCGGCCTTAGTAGTCTTTTTAGCTGCCGCCTTTGTTTTTGTCCAAGTTGCATTTTCCACAACAAACTCAGATGCTTTAGAAATCTTAAGGTCAGCCTTAATATTTTCTAAATCTTCGTCACGCAGCAGTCCTTTTAACTTATCAAGCTCCATGCTGTATGCCTTTGCCATATCTTCAAGATTCTTATCAACATCAGCATCTGTAACTTCGATGTTTTCAGCTTTAGCAATAGCCTCTAAAGCTAAGGTTGCTTTTACCTGACGCTCAGCCATAGGCTTCATCTGCTCTTTAAACTGGTCAATGGTGCTGCCCATATAAGAGAGATACTGCTCAAATGTAATACCCTGCTGTGACATTCTCATATTGTTTTCAGCAACAATACTGTCAATACGTGTATCAATCATACACTGCGGCAGGTCAACCTTCATATCATCTACAACCTTTTCGATTGCAGCATTTTCTTTGTCCTGCTTGGTGCGTTTTGCAGCTTCTTCTTCCATTTTTGCCTTAATATCAGCTTTTAATTCATCTAAAGTGTCAAATTCACTTACATCTTTAGCGAACTCGTCATCTAAAACAGGCAACTCTTTATATTGTATGCTGTTAACCTTAACTTTGAACACAGCAGGCTTGCCCTTTAAATCCTCGGCATGATATTCTTCAGGGAAGGTTACGTTAACATCGAACTCTTCACCTATGTTTTTGCCGATAATCTGTTCTTCAAAGCCCGGAATAAATGAGCCTGAACCGATTTCTAAATCGTGGTTTTCGCCTTTTCCACCCGGGAATGCAACACCGTCGGTGAATCCTTCAAAGTCGATGTTTGCAATATCACCGTTTTCTACCGCTCTGTCTTCAACACTTACCAAGCGAGAGTTGCGCTCTTGGCGGCGTTTAATTTCTGCATCAACATCTGCGTCAGATACAGTATGCTCAATATTCTGTAATTTAATACCTTTATATTCACCTAATTCAACCTCGGGCTTAACTGTTACTGTTACTTCTAAAACGAGGTCTTTGCCCGAACCGATTTCTTTTACTTCAAGTTTCGGAGTATCAACAGGCTCGATAGCGAGTTCTTTGATAGCCTCTGTGTATGCATCCTGGCATACGAAATCAACAGCATCATCATAAAAGATTGCTTCGCCGTAAGTTTTTTCGATAAGCTTTCTCGGAGCTTTACCTTTTCTGAAGCCGCGAACCGAAATGTATTTTACATTTTTACGGAACGATTTTTCCATAGCTTCGTCAAATTTTGCTGCCTCAACCGTCATAGTGATGGTTACAACATTGTTTTCTTTTTTCTCTAATACGTTAGACATACTTCTTTTGTCCTCCCTGTTTTTCTTCTCATTTGTTCTCAACATTGGCTTATTATACCACAAATGAACACAATATTTCAATACCTAATTTTATTATTTTCAAATAATTCATTATTATTTTCTTGTAAAAGGGTCAAAACCGTATGCAAAAACCACTCCTAAGCTCTTATTTTTAGCAATATCTTCAGGAATAACCAACCACCCGTCTGAATCTATATCCTCCCCTGCTGAATAATATGCCTGCCAGACCAGATGTGCACATTGAGTGGAATCAATTTTATCCATATGCTGTTTATCCTTTTTTAATGTTCCGACGAAAAGTCCGTAATCTACATCAACCAAGTGCTCTTTTGCATATGCCGACGCTTTTTCTGCCACCTCACTGTTTTTATGTCTTAAAATAAGCAACGACGGATAATTTCTCCACTTATCAAGCTCCTGAACCGTCGATTTTGTCCCTAAAACCACCGATTCTAAAGTTTTACCGTTTTCAGCATCTATTACAATTGCCGCGTGTCCATGCCTGAAGCCCAACGAGTGTGTTGCACGAGTGATTAAAACATCGCCGTCTTTAATAGGTGGCAACATAATATTTTTTCTTTTTCCATCAGAAGAAATAAGCCTTTCTTCATTCGTTATCGGAAAAAGATATTCGCATTTATAGTCTGCCTTTTCAAAAAACTGCTCCTGAAATGCCAAAATATTTTCTTTAAAATTTTCGCTATTGTTTTTTATATCGCAAATTGCAGATTTCCCAAGTCCTGTCTGCAGCATCAGAGTTTTATAATCATCTTCTGATAGATTTTCATTTGCTAATAGTCCGCTTATGTCTGTACGTTTTATGTCAGGCAGAGTTCTTGCCGCTTTTTCGCAAATGACAAGGTTGGAAACAAAAAGCAAAATAATAAACGGTATAATAATTTTAAATTTATTTTTCATTTTTACTTCCTTTATAGTTTTATCTTATTTTATTTTAACAAAAACAGAAAAAAATTCAAGTATTTTAAAACTATTTATTAAACGGAATATTTTTTTAAAATAATTAAATACTATATTTATAAAGTCAAATTTGAAAATAAAGGGGGAAATCTCCATGAAAATAAAATTAGTTCGGGCTATTTGTGTTAGTTTGGCGGTTATTTCGGTTACCGCAGGAATATCGTATCAAGTGATGAATTCAAATAAAAAATCTGAAAAGTTAAATGCAGTTTTTGTTATGGCATATGAAGACTAAATATCAGGAGTGATTGTTAATGCAAAAAAAAATGACAAATGAGCAGTATCAAAAATATGTAGATAAAAAAACACCTAATTCAACCTTGGCAAAAGATATGGTTTTAGCCTATTTAATCGGCGGACTTATTTGTATAATAGGTCAGCTCATATCAGATGGCTACCGAAAACTCGGACTTTCTGATGATGTTGTAAGTATGGCGACCTCTTCTACATTAATATTTTTAGGGGCGATTTTAACAGGAGTCGGTATATATGACCGTATTGCAAAATTTGCCGGTGCAGGAACAATCGTGCCTATAACGGGATTTTCAAATTCAATCGTATCTCCTGCTATGGAGTTTAAAAGCGAGGGCTTGGTGCTCGGTCTTGCCGCAAAAATGTTTGTTATAGCAGGTCCGGTATTAGTCTATGGAATAACGGCATCTGTTTTGGCAGGATTAGTACATCTAATTATTTCTGCTATGTAATCAACAAAAAGAACTTCGCAAATATTTGCGAAGTTCTTTTTTATTGTACATCTGCAATGAATCAGTCATCAATACTGTTGTCGGTTGCCGCCTCGAATATTTTAGTAACCTCTTCTGACGGAGCCTTATCAATAAGCGAAACAACTACACAAAGTACAAAACCAACGATGAATGCCGGGATAATTTCGTATATACCGGTAGATGCCATAGTCAAAAGCCAAGCTATATCAACTATTGCACCCGATATAATACCGGCAAGTGCACCTTTATATGTAAAACGTTTCCAGAACAGCGACAAAATTATAACCGGACCAAACGCTCCACCGAACAATGCCCATGCATTTGATACCATACTCATAATTGCCTGTGCACCTTCGCCCTTGCTATTTGCAATAAAGAATGCCACGATAGATACAACAATTACAACCAGACGGCCTATCCAAAGAAGCTCTTTTTCTGATGCGTTCTTTCTGATTATGGGCTTATAAATATCGCTTGTAAACGAAGATGATGCAACCAAAAGCTGTGAATCAGCAGTTGACATTGATGCAGCAATAATAGCTGCAAGCAAAATACCCGCGATAAATCCGGGGAACAATCTTCTTGATAAGGTTACAAAAATCAGTTCCTGTGCTCCTTTAGCCAAGAGCTCACTACCCACTACCATTCTTCCCAGATATGCAATAAAGATAGCCGCCAGCAAGGTAATAACAACCCAAATAATTGCAACGGTTGCGCTCTTTTTAACCATGCTAGGCTTTTCAATGCTCATAAAACGCACAAGAATATGCGGCATTCCAAAATAACCAAGACCCCATCCAAGACCTGATACTATATCTTTCCAGCTTGCGTCAAACAGATTTGATACAAATGTATAGTCCTTTCCGTTTGCCGAAATAGTTTCTAAAGCTGAAGTATCAAGATTTTGTGTGAACACAACAACAATCGGAACTGTTATAAGTGCCACTAGCATTAAAAGGCCCTGGAAAAAGTCAGTCCAGCAAACCGCTTTAAAACCGCCCAAAAACGTATATGCTAATATGATTAAAGCAAATATAATCATTGCATTTTGCATACCAATCGCGGGGAACAAGTCTGAAAATACCTTTGCTCCTGCTGAAAATGCCGAAGCAACATATAATGTAAAGCTCACCAAAAATACGATTGCACAAATAATTTTAAGTGCAGGATTTGCAGTTGCAAATCTGTTTGACAAATACTGCGGCATTGTAATTGCATCGCCTGCTGCTTTTGAGAATTTTCTTAATCTTTTAGCAACAAAAATCCAGTTAAGTGCAGTACCGATTGCAAGACCTATACCAATCCAAGCCTGACCAAGACCAAAGGCTAAAATACTGCCCGGAAGTCCCATTAAAAGCCATGCACTCATATCAGATGCCTATGCACTCATCGCCGTAACCCACGGACCCATTTGACGTCCACCTAAAAAATACTCCTTTTCTCCGTTACTTTTTGATTTGGCAAAAAAGAACACGCCTATTGCCATCATAGCAACAAAGTAAAGTACAAATGCTAAAATTTCTCCCATTTTTATCTTCTCCTTGTTATTTTTTTACATATTATAACATACTTTTAACCAGAACGCAATACAGAACGTGGTATAGACTAAATTCTATACCACGTTCTGTATTTATTCCATATAAATCCGAAATAATCGATATTTTAAATTAAACTTAAATTAGAACTTATATCATAACTTAAATCAAACTTTTATTTTACTTAAAAACATTGGCATCACAGATTGAGCATAATGCTTTAAAGAATAGTCTCCATTGCACAAGCACCAGTCATAGAGCAAGGCTCGTTCGCACATTGCATATATTTTTACAATTTCGTTTACTGTCATCTCTAGCGAAAGCTTGCCCTTTTTCTGTCCATCTGACACAATTTTGCGCAGCAGCTTATAATAAACTCTTTTGCTGTCTAAAAGATGCTTCTCGCCTTTTGTTACGAGCTGAGTTGAATAAAGCCTTGTTAACAGGTCAATATCAATTCTCTCTTCTATCATCGAAAAAAGAGCACCGTTAAGATATAGCAGTTTATCAAAACTGTTCATGTCATCTGCAATTGTTTCTTTAAGTCTTTCATATTCTTCGTCAAAGATATATGACAAAGAACCCAAAAGTGCATCTTTACCCTCGAAATAGTGATAAAACGAGCCTTTTGATGTGCCCGATGTCTCAATTATCTCTTCAATTGTAGTGTCCTCATATCCCTGCTCATAAAACAAATCCCAGGCAGCAGTTATAATTTTTCCTTTAGTGTTTTTTGTGTTTTTCTTTGACATAGCATTATCCTTCTGCAACAATTTTTATGTTAATTTTTGCCCGATTATAAAATATGATATAACAACTCTAACTAAGACTAATAGCTTTACAATTTTAGTATATCATAATATACTTTTAAATTCAACCTATTTACCAGTATTTGTGAGCATTTATACAAACTTTTTAGCATAACTGAATATACACGAGTTAATCCCATAAAAACGCTAAAAATGGAATTTTAAAGCAGTTTTACTTAATTGACACCCC
>JAZOBB010000063.1:0-6072 GCA_045595745.1 Clostridia bacterium
TCACTCTGCTCTTTTAGACGCAAGTAAAAACAGAGCTATCATTCAATTCCACGATTCTATTTCTCAGCAGCTTTTAAAGATGCGCGAAAAAGATTTTCTTACGCAAGAAGTTTATGACCGTGACTTAACTTCACACCAAGAAATTTTAGATGCAATAATAGCATCAGACAGTGTTTTGGCAGAACAAAAAATGCGTGAGCATCTTTTAAAGGATTATTCGGGATATATGACAGACCCTAGATTATAACAAAATTGACCCTTTCAAATAAAAAAATAACTTCGCTTTAGCGAAGTTATTTTTTTATTTAGTCCTCTAAACAGCTATATAACACATTTCTAAGTCTAGGTTGATAATAATCTTCTTTAGGATTTAACATATGATGCGTATAAACGGCAGTTAAATTAAGCTCAGGGTCAATGATAACTGTCGTACCTGCTGCACCGCCCCATCCGAACTCACCTATTGAACCGTTAGAGCCGCTTTTTGCGCGGTTAATCATAGTACGCACACCCAAGCCGTAACCATATCCTACGTGTTGCTTCCAGTTAAAGTCTATTAACTGTATTTCATTTAACTGATTAGTTCTTAAAAGTTCAACCGTACCTGATGCTAAAATGCGATTACCGTTTAATCCCATTCCATTATTTGCAAGCGCAGCTGTAAATTTTACATAGTCCTCTATTGAAGTAATTATTCCTGCACCGCCGCTTTCATATTCATCGCCAAACACCAAAATATTTGCTTTTCCGGCATTTACTACAACACCGTCACTTTTCTTGCTATTGCGCTGTTGTTCAACTATATCTTCACCAGCGGTTGCTCCTACGCAACGATATTGCTGTGCCATTTTTTCATAACCTTTTTCAGAAAGATGATAACAGCTGCTTTTCATATCAAGTGGCTCAAAAATATTTTCGCGCATATAGTCGCTGAATTTTTTACCTGATATAACCTCGATTACAGCCGCAAGCACATCGTGACACATACTGTACTCCCAATGCTCTCCCGGATGGAAAGACAGCGGCTCTTGCGCAAGACATTTTACAACTGTCTGCGTATCCATCTTGCCGTTTGTTCGCTCGTGTGCCTTTTTATAACAAGGCAAGGTTGTATTATATGTAAGCCCTGCTGTCATAGTAAATAAATGACGCATTGTTATGGGTGATTTTGCTTTAACCATATCGCCGTTTTCGGTTTTTACATACATATCGCGGAACTCAGGAATAAAATCGTATAAAGGGTCTGACAGCAAAAACTTTCCTTGTTCATAAAGCTTAAGAGCCGCCGTAACTGTCGCCGGCTTTGAGCACGAATAAATATTAAAAAGCTCTCCACCACGCATTTTAACTTTATTTTCCAAATCAGAATAACCGGACTGATAGGAAAAGACCTCTTTGCCGTCTTTATATACGACAATTGAATTTCCGGGGATTATCCAATTTGTGAGCGAGTCCATAAAGTCTTTCATATATTGAAAATTCATTCTCATTCCCCCGACATTATAATAAGTAAAAATCCGAATACCAAAAGGCATTCGGATTTTTGGTGCCGCTGACCGGAATCGAACCGGTACGGATTATTCATCCGACAGATTTTAAGTCTGTTGTGTCTGCCAGTTCCACCACAGCGACAGTGATGTTTTAGTTCAAAAGTTCAAGCCACTTCTGAACACTTTTAATATTATAGCACACAAATTTTGGCTTGTCAAGTAATAATTGCAGATATTATTAAACTTTTATACAAGCTCAATAACCGCACACATTCTGCCGGTAATTCCACCATCGGCGCGGTGTGAATAAAAAACATCGTTATTACAAAAGGTGCACTCGCTGCATATTGAAATATTTTCTTCTTTTAAACCCTCGGCTATTAATTGCTCTTTATTTAATTTGTCGGTATCAACATAAAATTTGTCATTTTTTGTTGGTGTGCCATATAAAGCTCTTGAGCCGAACATCTGGCAAAACTCAACAAAAACATCGCTACCTACCTCAAAACAACACTTTTTTATTGATGGACCGAATGCCGCTAAAATATCTTCAGGATTCGAACCAAATTCCCTTCTCATAATCTGCACCGCGTGTCTGCCGATTCTAGACATCGTTCCCCGCCAGCCCGAATGCACTGCCGCAATTACTTTTTTCTTTGGGTCTAAAAGCAAAATAGGAGTGCAATCGGCATAAAATACCGCTATCGGAAGACCTTTTTCTGCTGTAATCAACCCATCAAATTTTCCAAGGTCAGATTCACGGCTTAGTCCCTTGCCGCTGTCTGCTTTTGTAACAATTTTTATATCACGGCTGTGTACCTGTCTGGTTAATATCAGTTTGTTTTCGTCTACACCGACAGCACTGCACAATCTTTTATAATTTTCTCTTACATTTTCGACAGAATCTTCTGTCCTTAATCCTAAATTCAAAGTATCATACGGTGCATCGCTCACGCCGCCGAGACGTGTGCTAAAGCCATGCCTTACCGCTCCACTCTGCTCAAAAAGAGAACAGGTCAGGATAACGGGTTTTCCGTCATCTGACCTGTGCTGAAAATTATCCCTCATATTCATATCCCAGTTTAATTGCCTGAACATTTTTCTCTAAAAGTGCTGCTTTGCTCGGCGGAACACTTTTTTCGAGTCCTTTCGACACCTCTTCAAGCGTATAAAGTCCTGTTGCTTTAAGCATCTGTCCAACAACAACCATATTTGCCAGGCTATCGAGCCCTGCTTCGCGTGCAAGCTGTGTTGCAGGAATCGGGAATACATTAACATTCTTTCGCTCTACCTCGCGGTCGATTAATGAACTGTCATAAACAATATATCCATTTTCTTCTACAAGATTTTCGAATTTATCAAGTGACGGACGATTCATCGCAATTAAAATATCCGGATTCGGAATAACCGGTGAACCAACCGGCTCATCAGAAACAACAACACTGCAGTTTGCTGTTCCGCCTCGCATTTCAGGACCGTATGACGGAAGCCACGAAACCTCGCGCTCTGCTTTTAATCCTGCATATGCAAGCACCTTACCTGCAAATAAAATACCCTGTCCTCCAAAACCAGCTAAAATAATTTTTCCGTTTTTCATGTCTAAGTCTCCTCTATAATAAGTATATATTTATCTATTCTGACACCCTGCGTATGTCTGCGCCAAGTGCTTTAAACTTTTCTTCCATTTTTTCGTATCCGCGGTCAATATGTTGAATTTCGTGAATTTCGGTAGTGCCTTTTGCCATAAGACCTGCAATAACCATACCTGCACCGCCGCGCAAATCGGTTGCACTGACAGCTGCCCCTTCTAATCGGGCAACACCGTTTATGACTGCAGTTTTGCCATCAACACGTATGTCTGCGCCCATTCTTCTTAACTCATCTACATACTGAAAGCGCGAATCCCACACACTCTCTGTCACTATGCTCGTGCCTGATGCAATCGACAAAAGCGACACAATCTGTGGCTGCATATCTGTCGGAAATCCGGGATAAGGCAAAGTTTTTACATTTGCATTTTTAATTTCGCCCGTTCCTACCACGCGAATAGCATCGTCAAGCTCTGTGACCTTTGCACCGATTTCAATGAGCTTTGCGCTTACAGATTCCATATGCTTTGGAATTATGTTTTTAACTAAAATATCTCCGCCCGTTGCAGCTGCAGCAATCATAAATGTTCCTGCTTCTATCTGGTCAGGAATTATAGAATAAGTCCCACCCTTTAGTTTTTCCACTCCGCGGATTCTTATTACATCAGTTCCTGCACCTTTAATATCAGCACCCATTGCATTTAAAAAGTTTGCAACGTCAACAATGTGCGGCTCTTTTGCAACGTTTTCGATTGTAGTATTGCCTTTAGCTAAAACCGCCGCCAGCATTACATTAATGGTTGCACCGACACTTACTATATCAAGATAAACCGACGAGCCGACAAGCTCATCTGCTTTTGCCTTTACTATGCCTTCACAGCTGACCTCTGCGCCAAGTGCACGAAAGCCCTTTATGTGCTGGTCAATCGGTCTTGAACCAAAGTTACAGCCGCCCGGCATTGCAACCTCTGCCTTGTTAAAGCGTCCCAAAAGTGCCCCCAAAAGATAATACGATGCTCTCATTTTGCGCACCATTTCTTGCGGAGCAGTCTGCTTATCCATACAAGAACAGTCAACTTTTAGTGTATATTTATCTAAATACTCAATTTTAGCACCCATATGCTCCATAATGCCGACAATAACTTGAACATCTCTTATGTTCGGCACATTTTCAATGATGCATATGCCATCAACTAAAATTGCAGCAGGTATAATCGCAACAGCAGCATTTTTTGCCCCACTTATGTTAACCTCACCGTGAAGCTTTTTGCCCCCGCAAACAACTATTTTATCCAAAAGCTACACCGCCTCAATCTATATAATTTGTCATCTGTTAATTTTATGCAAGCGGATATAAATATCCTATCTATCATATTATATCATTTCTGCAGAAAAAATCAATATTTTTTAAGCATATTTTTTAAATATAAGAAATATTTTGTAAATTTTAAAATAAACCTTTTACAATTGCGTTTTTTTGTAGTATAATTAATATGTATAACAATTTTTAGGAGGAACATCATGCAGGAACAACCAAAGAATAATGGACAAGTAACCGACTTAAACGAAATTTTACAGGTTCGTCGTGATAAGCTTGCACAACTGCAGGCTGAGGGTCGCGACCCGTTTTGTGAGGTTAAATATGATAAAACACATTCTACTGCAGAAATCGTAGAAGCTTTTGACGAATTTGAAGGCAAAACCGTAAGTATTGCGGGTCGTCTTATGTCAAAGCGCGGAATGGGAAAGGTTATGTTCTGCGATATCGCAGACATTACCGGAAGAATTCAGCTTTTTGTTAAAAAAGATGCCCTAGAAGAAGCATATGACGATTTTAAAAAGCTCGACATCGGTGATATTTTAGGTGTAAAGGGTGAGGTATTTAAAACCAAAACTGAAGAAATCTCTATCAAGGTATCAGAATATACTCTGCTTACAAAATCTCTTCAGCCGCTCCCTGAAAAATTCCACGGTCTTACCGATACCGACACCCGCTATCGTCAGCGTTATGTTGATTTAATTATGAACAGCGAGGTAAAGGATACCTTTATTAAACGTTCAAAAATTATTGCAAGCATCAGAAATTATTTGAACACTCAGGGATTTTTAGAGGTTGAAACCCCGATGCTTGTTGCAAACGCAGGCGGTGCAGCTGCCCGTCCGTTCGAAACACATTTTAATGCTTTAAGCGAAGATTTTAAACTTCGTATTTCTCTCGAGCTTTATTTAAAAAGACTTATTGTCGGCGGTCTTGAAAAGGTTTACGAAATCGGTCGCGTTTTCAGAAATGAAGGCTTAGATACACGTCATAATCCTGAATTTACTTTGATGGAACTTTATCAGGCATATACCGACTATCACGGTATGATGGATTTAACCGAAAATCTTTACCGTCACGTTGCTCAGGAGGTTTTGGGAACAACCAAAATCGTATACAACGGCATCGAAATGGATTTGGGTAAGCCGTTTGAAAGAATTACTATGGTTGATGCCGTTAAAAAATATGCAGGTGTTGATTTTGATGAAATTAAAACATTAGAAGAAGCACGAGCTGCGGCTGATGAGCATCACGTTCATTACGAAGACAGACACAAAAAGGGTGATATTTTAAGCTTGTTCTTCGAGGAGTTTGCAGAAGAACACTTAATTCAGCCGACATTTGTTATGGACCACCCGATTGAGATTTCTCCGCTTACAAAGAAAAAGCCTGAAAATCCTGAATATGTTGAACGTTTTGAGTTCTTTATGAATGGTTGGGAAATGGCAAACGCATATTCAGAGCTTAACGACCCTATCGACCAGCGCGAACGTTTCCGTGCACAAGAAGAGTTGCTTGCTCAGGGCGATGAAGAAGCTAACACAACTGACGAAGACTTTATGAATGCTTTAGAAATCGGTATGCCTCCTACGGGCGGTATCGGATTCGGTATTGACCGTATGTGTATGCTGCTTACAGACTCTGCTGCCATTCGTGATGTGTTGCTCTTTCCTAC
>JAZOBB010000064.1:0-30224 GCA_045595745.1 Clostridia bacterium
CAAGCGATACAGTTTAATCTGTCCGTTTTCGTCTGTCTGATATTCGCCCATATCGTTTATCTCACCTGAGAATGTATTGTTTGATGCATAAATAATATGGAATTTAGCACCCTCAATACCATCTTTGGTAATAGCGTCAACTTTATTGATAGTAAGGCTCGGCTTTGGATAATTCTTGAAACGAACTGTAGATGTTCTGTTTGGCTCTAAGGTTACGAGCTTCGGCTCTATGTCAAGCAAATACCCATCAGGAACACTCTTTTCAGTTACCTCATAAATACCGGGAGCAAGATGCTCTAAGAAAGCTTCGCCGTTTTCATCTGTTACAACAGTATTTTCAGTGCTGCCTTCAGCATGTTTTACCAAAAATCCAACACCCTGTATCGGCTCATCTGTTAATGCATCTGTTTTCACGATTTTAAGGCTTGGCTTTTCTTCATTGATAACCACAAGCTGAGATTGTTTACCACCAAATAGTTCCACATGGTATTCAGTTCTATTTAGAACATATCCGCTTGGTGCTTCAATTTCCTTAACCGAATACACACCCGGCTCTAAATTGTCAATTTCAATGCTACCGTTTATATCGGTTACACGGTCAAGGTAGTTGCTTCCATCTTCAATTTTCGCAACTCTGAATGTTGCACCTGCTAAATACTTATCCTTGTATGCATCATATTTAAGGATTTTAATTGACGGTTTTTCTGTATTAGTGAATACGAATGTTGCATATTCGTTGCCATCAACCTTTACAATACGCTCTGCATCGTCAATAAGGTATCCGTCAGGAGCTTTTACCTCTGTTACCGTGTACGAACCTGTTTCAAGGTTATCAAGCCTGATTTCGCCATTTTCGTCCGTTGTATATTCTTTTTCAAAAGTGCCACCGACTTTCTTAAACTTGAATACTGCGTTAGGAAGAGGCTCCATTGTTTCAGAGTCAAGTTTTACAAGTCGCATATATGGTTTCTGGTCGTTCAAGAATACCAAAAATTATACTGCCTAAAATAAAGCCAATAACAAAATACTTAAACCGCCTCATAAAATTCCTCCTTTATCTGTCCATCGTTTTTTTAATCAACTTCATACCCTTGTACGCACCAACGGTAATTATCTGCTTCATTTTTAACGCAGGTAATAAGGGTTATAATATTATCTGCCGTTCCCTGAAGCCTTGATGTGTCATTTACTGATATTTTCTTTATGCTGTATACCTCATAAGTGCGTGTGCCCTTTTTGGTGGTAAGCTTAATCTTATCGCCGTATACAAGCTCATGGATTTCTCCGAAATAGTCATTTGTGCCTCGGTTATGTGCCGCTAAGCAAACATTTCCGTTCCATATGGAAGAATCCTTAAAGTGACCGACCCCCTTCTTTAAAACAGAGTTTGTTGTACCCTCATAAATTTTAACCGATAAATCTATCTCGGGAATTTTAAGTGTACCAATATGTCCGCCCGAGTAATACATACTGCTTGTTAACTTTGTAAAGGCTTCCTCTTCATCATATAAATAGTCATCAAACGAAGTGATATTACCGGGTATGTATGTACTTTGTGTTGTATTTATACCCGTATTTACATTACTTGAAACAGTTACATTAGGCTGAGTTGTATTTACCATAACATTTCCCGTAATGACAGTGCCGGTTACTATATCCATATACGGTGATGCTAAATTTGGTGTAAGCGGTTCTCCTGAGTTTCTTAAGTTTGATGTGTGACTACCGAAAGCAGGCGGGATAAGTGCGCTATTTTTGCTCACATCAACTGCCGCTTTATTCACATTATCTCCAACCACTACCGTCGTTACCGATGTAGGTGTACCGAATATTCCTGCCGATGGCGGTGACACTGTGTAAAAATCAGCAGCGTACACCGAAGCAGGCATTATTAAGCTTAAAATAAGCAAACATAAATACTTTTTCATATCCTTTTACCTCTCTTTCTTAATAAAATATATCCCGCACAAGTGCCGCCTGATATAATGAGGGCAGCAAGCGAAATAAAGAGCCATTTTAAAATGTTACTCTCTTTTTCCACCTCACGAAATACCGCCGTGTAGGTTATACTGTCATTTGTAACTTTCTTTACCTCACCTACATATTCTAAACTTGCCGTATAGCCTGTTGTGTACGTTTTAGTTCCCGTTCCCATATATATAGCGTGTGCTGTGTATCTCGTAGCTAAGCTATAACCATCAACATTATCGCTTGCTGCCGCTTGCCAGCTGATATTTGTAAGGTTTAAAGTGTTGCCGTCTTTTTCTATGTTTTTTGGTACGAGTGAAGTATCGCTATCAGCCAGATTAGGATAGCTTCTACTTTCCGATATTGTATAATTTCGTTTACCGTAACCTGCGGCAGAAATATTTAATGTACTGTAATCGCACTTAATCGTACCTACATACCCATCCTCTGTTGATATTTCAATACTTGGCTCAAATTTTTGTATAACCTCCTGCGGGTTATTAGTATTTGAATAAATGCTGACCTTTTCTCTGTGTTCTTTCGTTTCTTCCTTGGAATTGTCCTGCGATTTTAATTCCACAAAGGAGTATTCTGTTTCATCCTCTGTAAAATTTTCTGTCGGGATATTTCCCTCGTCTATCTCTTTTGGCAGAACGTACACCTTTTCTATTGTTTTAATTTCTCCATCAAGACCTTTTACGACCTCGTTTGGAGTAAGCTCCGCCGAAAAAGCGGTAACCGACAGACTCGTTATAACCAAGCCTAAAATACATATCCTTTTTATATACCTCATTTCTTTCATCCTTTCTTTTTTTAATAAAAATATTTTAATTATGCCCTGCATTTTCACCTCACTCCCGGGCATAAAAGATTCAGCCTAAATTTTTCTCACACTTTCTTCATTTATATTACCTTCTTTATCGCAGATTTTCTCCCATATTCTAAGAGCCGCCTCAAGTGCCCTTTGTGTTGTTTTATTATCTTTTTTGTAAAAGGCGTGCAGAAGATAAATATCTCCGTTGTGTTCATAGAAGATAATACGTACCATCGTACGTGCTGCCTTTATTCTCAGTTGATAAAGCATTCTGTATTTTTCAAGAGAAAAATGCTTAACAACTGGCTCACAGAATACGTTCTTTTCATCTTTCACATAATCTAAACAAAACAAAAACTTTTTCTGTATCTTCTTATCAGACATAACCAAGAAGTCATTAACAGGACAGCACTTTCCGTCATAATATGAATAAATTTCTCTCATGTTCTCTCCTTTCTGTTTTCTTCGTACCATTTTTTAATAAGCTCCATTAAAATATTTTCTATCTGCTTTTTTGAATATTCTTTTGGAAAATATTTTCTGAGTTTTTTCTCCCCAAGAGTTATATTTATTTTTTGTGGAATAGATTCAAGCAAAATATTCTCTATTTTGTGTCTTTCAATCTTTCCATCATTTGAAATTTCTCTCAGTTTCTTTGCTTGTTTGATTGATACATTAATCTGTTCACTCTCTAATATATCTGCAACATCACTTTGGGCTTTTGAGCCTAAATATGAAAGCTCAACTGCAGCATTTAGCGGAATATTTTCCTTGTCTACATGTTCTAAAAGCTGAAAAACAAGCTCTGTAAGCCTTATATAGCGTTGAACTTGGTTTCTGCTTTCTCCTACTTCTAAAGCAACTTTTTCATCTGCCCGTAACTTCGTCCCAATTTGGGACGAAGTTAAATCCGCCCTCATTCCTTGCCGCTTTAATGCCTCAACTTTTAGCTTATATGCATAGGCTTTTTCACTTGGGAGTATCTTTTCTCTGTATAAGTTACTATCGACAAGCATTATTATAGCTTCATCATCAGTCAGATTATATATGACTGACGGAAGGTATTCTTTCCCTGCCATTATGCTTGCACGGACTCTTCTATGTCCTGAAATTATTTCATAGTTACCATCATCTGAAGTTCTTACTATTATGGGATTGAGCACACCATATTGTTTTATACTTTCTGCGAGTTCATATAGACTTGCATCCTCTATAACCTTAAAAGGCTGGTCTTCATAAGGTTTAAGCTTTGAAATATGAAGATTAACTATTTCATCAGAATTTTGATGCTTATCCGTCTTAAAAATATTTTCATATGCTTTTAAGGACATATTTCTCTTTTTATTCAAAAGAAAGCACCTCCTCAGTCAGTTCTAAATAAGCTAAAGCCGCCTTGCCTTTTTTATCGTATTTATATATGCTTATTCCTTCGGCTGATGTTTCTGCTGCTTTTACTGACATTGGAATTTCAGTAGCAAAAATATTAATATTGCTTCCATAAGTACCTGAAATCAAGTCTATGATTTCCTTTGAAAATTTCGTACGTTTATCTACCATTGTAATCAAAATTCCCAATATATCTAATCTGGGATTTATTTCTTGTCTTATCTTTACTATTGTACTTAATAATTGTTCCAAGCCTTTTGCCGGCAGATAGTGTGCCTGAACAGGTATTAATACTGAGTTTGCTGCTGCAAGTGAATTAATAGTAAGCATGCTAAGTGATGGCATACAATCAATTAAAACATAGTCATATATTTGCCCTACTACCATAATAACTTCATTTAATATCATTTTTTGATTTACTAAGATTGACTCCATTCCTGAAAGCTGAATAGTTGCAGGAATAAGGTCAACATTTTCTTCGTGGTGCAGAATGCCTTCATTATTATCAAACTCAACATTTTCCATTACCTTCTGCATTAAATCAGATAACGTAATCTCTAAGCTATCAGGACTTGTATATCCCATACTTTCTGTTAAGCTTCCTTGTGGGTCGCAGTCTATTAAAAGCACTTTTTTACCCGCTTTTGCAAGACCAACGCCCAAATTCATTGTTGTCGTAGTTTTACCTACACCACCTTTTTGATTACTGATTGCGATTACCCTCATAAACTCATCCTTCCTTTTAATATATTTGTTGCTTCTTTCGGGTACAAAAAAGACTCAACATTCAAATTGAATATTGAGTCTAAAAAATATATGGTTTTTTAAATTTTAATAAGGATGTTTTGCATTTTTGAAAGTCACACACATTAAAATTTAAAAGAAAAAAGCCACAAAACTTTGACGTTTTATGGCTTACCTCATTGGAAGAACCGAACGGTTTAGATGCCAAGAAAAATCCCCCAAATTCGAGGGATTTAAACTGGTATTATTCCGAAATCTTTTTAAATTCATAAAGTTTCAATTCTTTTTTGAATTCCTCTTCCGTAGGCATATACAGTTTATACTTTGACGCATATATCTGGTTATTCTCCTCTGCCAATGTATATTTTACTACTGCATCGCTTTTATCTGCACATAGCACAATACCAATTGGAGGATTATCACCTTCGTTCATTAACTCTCTTGTATAGTAATTCACATACATTTGCATCTGACCTAAATCCTGATGCGATAAATCTCCAATTTTTAAATCAATCAAAACAAAACATTTCAAGATGTAATTATAAAATACAAGGTCAATGTAGAAATGTCTATCATCGAAGGTTATATGTTTCTGTCGCGCTACAAACGAAAAGCCTCTTCCAAGCTCAAGCAAGAATTTTTGCAAATGGTCGATTACTGCCTGTTCAAGTTCTTTTTCATAAAAATGAGGATTCTTTTCTAAATCTAAAAACTCAAGCACATATGGATCACGAATTATCTTCTCGTATTCAGGTCTTGGTTCAAGTACTTGAATTTCTTCGCTCACTTCTTTCTTATCTTGACTTGAAAGTAATCTTTCATAGAAAAATGAGTTTATCTGTCTTTCAAGCTGACGTACACTCCATCCGGATTTCATACATTCTTCTGCATAAAAGTTTCTTCTTGTTTCGTCTTCAATCTTTATTAAATGCAAATAATGTGACCATCCTAATTCACTCAACAGTGTTGAGCGAATTGGAAATGCCATATAAAATTGACGCATTCTTCTCAAATTCTGAACCGAAAACCCTTTTCCAAACTCATCTGTAAGTTTAGATGAAAGATATTGCAATAGATTCTTGCCATATTCCGCTCTGTCGTTTTCACCACATGCTTTATATATCTGTTCTCCAATTTCCCAATAAGCCTGAACCATCGAACTATTAACCGCTGCATATACTTTCTTTTGCGCATTAATTACACTATTTCTTGCAGCTATATATGTGCTTTCTTGGGATGCATTTTGATTTACAATTATTTCATCCATACGTTTTTCCAGTTGTTGCCAGCGTTTACCCGCCGGCAACAGGTTCAAATGGTGTAGTAATCATCAACGTCCAAACGTACAGAGCGTTTATATTCTGCAGGAGTTATACCAATTTGTTTTTTAAACATTCTGTATCCGTATGAAATATCTTTTATTCCTGCATTTTCACAGGCGTTTTTAAAAGAAATACCCTTGTTTTCCATAAGCTCGGCAACCAGACGCATTTTTTCGTTGTTAATATATTGATGGATGGTCGTGCCGCTCTCTTTTTTAAAAACGGAGTTTAAATAAATAGATGTCTTTCCAAGTACCTTTTCAATATCAGATAAAAGTATGGTTTCGTGCAGATGTTCATAAACATATTTTTTAATTTTGTAGCATAAGAGGGATGCATTTTGAGTTTCCCTCAAAAAAGTTTTTTTAAAAATATTGTTTAATGCTTCTAAGATTCCCATAGCAGATAAAGAGGCAGAAAATTCGTTTAAATCTCTCGATACAGATAGCTCTGAAACAATAGAAAAAAGCTGCTTTTTAATTATTTCTGTTTCATCGCAAGGCTCGGTGATAAACGGAATTATCAGTCCGGGGTAATCATTGGGAATTTTATCTGTATCTTCTACAAGTTCAAATTCAAAGTCGCTTATAACCTGAACCGAACAATGTGTGTGATAAGAATTTTCATCTATTTTAAAATGTAGAGGCATGGTTCTTAAAAGAACGCATACACTACCGGGCTTTGCGACCATTGTTTTTTCACCATAAGAGATAGTAAGATTGCCCTTTTTAATATAAACAATTTCTAAGTTATTTTCAATTTTCTGGCGTGTATGGTCATAGTTTTCTGCATAAAAATGGTGAGCAAATCCAAGTTTAGGAACGTTTTTAAACGATATTAAAGCATAAAACATAGCCTCATCCCCCTATACCATTACTTTAACATAAAATATTTGTTTTGTCCATATAGTTTTGTTTTGTTAATTGATTAGTCCTCTTCTTTTTTATATAATTATCACACAAAATTTATTTAAAAAGTGAGGAAACAAAAATGAACAAAAAAGCATTTTTCTTTATTGATGACGTAATCTGGGTATTCCGTGACCTTACACGCAAGCGACCGGCGAGTCTTTTTGACAATCCCTTTTTAAAGATGTTAAAAAAAGCGCACGATGACTATGGCTTAAAAACTCAGCTTAATGTTTTTTATCAAACCGATGTTTTTTACGGCAACGATGAATTTAACTTATCAGAAATGACAGATAGCTATAAATCAGAGTGGGAGTCTTGCTCCGACTGGCTTAAGCTTGCATTTCACGCACGACAGGAGTTCCCTGACTATCCTTATGTAAACGCAAGCTATGAACATGTTTATAACGATTATAAGGCGATAGAAAAGGAAATTATAAGATTTGCAGGCGAAAATACAATTTCAAAGGCTACCACTTCGCATTGGAGACCGTTAAGTAAAGATGCCTGCTTAGCACTTAAGGACTGCGGAATAAAGCTTTTAAGTGCGACATACGGCAAAAAAATAGAATATGACGGCGATGCTTCAAGTCTT
Organism: Clostridia bacterium; assembly: GCA_045595745.1. GTDB lineage: Bacteria > Bacillota > Clostridia > UBA1381 > UBA9506 > RGIG1666. The sequence continues at coordinate 7,738 of JAZOBB010000064.1, forward strand.
CCTTACGGTCATGCTGCTCGCCTTTTGTGCAACAAAAAGCCTGAAACAAGCATTTTTGTAAGAGAATCAGAGGATAAGGCAATAACAAAATCTCTTTGCGGCTATAACCACATTACCGAAGAAGAAAGAGACAGAACCAGAGATAATCTTGATTATATAACCGATAAAGAAACCGAACTTAAATTCAAAGATTTAGGAAATGCAGGCTGCTTAAATCTTTCAACAAAAGAAGAGTTTTTTGATATACTTTCTGCAGCCATAGATAAAGAATTTCTTTGCACGGGCACACACGAACAGTATTTTTATCCTGATTATTTTGCATATCAGCCTGATTATGAAGAAAAGCTTTTAATGATGGCAAAGCTTATTTCTGAAAACGGCTACGAATTTATTTTCAGTCAGGATTTGGTATAAGAAGGAAAGAATTATGGCAAACTTAACATATAAATTTACAGGTAATAAAAAGATACCTGCAGAAATAACATTAAATGAGCATTTAACACCTGTCTGGATTCAACAAAAATGGGAAATCGGAGACTATGCCGAATATATTCGCAGAAATGGTTGCGGACACTGCTGTACAGCAATGGCACTTAATCTTAATGGTGTAAAAATAACGCCTCATGAAGAATTTGAGCTTTGCAGAAGGCTATGGGGCGAGTCGCGTATGTACGAACCCTTTGATGAAGATAATTTTATAAGCGCAAGCGGGATTGTAAAATAATAAAGCATTTTGGAATTTTTGCAGAATGTTTTGGCATCGAAAATGAAAAAAGTAATGAAGCGGCAAAGCATATGGAAGAAATGCTTTTAAAAGGCAAACAGGTAATATTGTGGTCACATCCTTCAGAAAAGCTTTTAAACAATCCTTTTTCATCCGGCGAGCATTACGTTTTAGCAGTCGGAATAGATGATAACAGAAAAATTCTTATTGCAAACAGCTCAGAACGAGCTGCAACAAAGGACGGGATTCAGCATACAGATATTGACACAATAGCTAAAGTACTGTTTGAGGGTTGTGAGCCTTTAGACTTCACCTGGGGCAGATATGATCTTGCACATAGCGGCGGATATGTAGTTGTAGGATAGCATAATTTATCTGCAATTAAAAAACACAGAGAGTAACTAAAAAAGCTGCTCTCTGTGTTTTTTAACTTAATTTCAAATTACGACAAATCTCTATTTCAATTATTTTTTGTTGTTTCTGTGTTTATAACATATGAGTTATAAACATTACTTTTCAAGATTTTTTCTAGCTTTTCTCATAGCGATAATACGATTCATTTCGTTATAAACTATCATAAAACCTTCGTCAACGCCCATACCGGGTTTTGCAAGAATCTGATCAGGCTGAGTAGCCATTGCACAGTGCACGCACACCTGTGCACTACGGTCCGTTTCATTACATGTGCCACCCTGATAAGCACCAATTCCTTTTTCTTTGCAGTATAAAACCGCTTCAATAGTATTATTGATGCCACCTAGGTCAGGAGTCTTTATCTGCACCATATGACCTGCTTTATTATCAGCAAAAAGCTTTATATCTTCAAGTGTATTACACCATTCATCCGCAACGAGTTCTACATCGCATTTGCGTTCATCCAGTTCTTTGGTAAGAGCTGCCAAAGCAGCAAGCTGAGTTTCTCGGTCACAGTCGCAGTCCATAGGACCTTCTATACGAAGCTTAAAAGGCTTTGCCATTTTTCCAATCTCTTCTATGTAATCTGCCATTGCTTTATAGTTGTTATTGCCAAATGCTGCTCCTATCGTTCCATATACATCTATGTGCATAACTGGAGTATAATTCTCACTTGAGCGGAAATTCAAAATACGCTCACGAAGCCACGCTACATAATCCTTAAGCTTTTCACCATTTCTGCCAAGCTTTGTGTCAACATTGTTGATAAGTGCGTGCGGAAGAACCTGTGCCCCTTTAATAATCATCTTATCCGAGTTATCATAGCGGTCATCTCCGGACTGTGTAAAAATTGGAATAGGAGTTTCTGAAACAGCACATCCGTATTCGTCAGCTACAACCTCACACATCATTCTTCCTGTTGCTTTTGCAACCGCATCTAATATTGCCTGAGATATACCGTAACGTATAGCGGTATGAAGGCGCTTACCCTCAACACAGATAGACTCCATCATTGTACACAAATCACGAAAGTTGTCGGCTTCCTTTCCAACAAGCTCAGGCTTTATGTATTTATCAATAACGGGTATAAAATCTGCAGCGAGAAATAACGGATCTCGACCGCCTGCGCCTGAATATTGAACCGCAGCACAATCGCCATATGCAACCTGTCCATCTTCCAATACTATCATTACAGAAATAGACTCCCCTGCCTGACGTACAGCGCGAAAGCCTTCGGTTACAGGATCACCTGTATAAAATACACCATCATGGCCTGCACCTAGCTTAATAGCACGCTGATCATCAAAATAAAAACCTGTACGCCCCGGTGAACAAATAACATCTATAATTTTCATAATTAAATTCTCTCCTATATCAATATTTTGGACGACCAACCAAACGGCCTTTACCAATTGCATACACATCATCGATTACCATCTGGAAAGATGCCTTACGTTTTTCGGCAACTGCACGTTTTTCAATTTTTTCTCTGTGAAAATCCATAAGTTCCTGACTGAACGGAAGATTGCCCGTGTTTAAGATACGAACAGCACCATCATTGTCACGACATGGTAGCATCTTACCTGCATTCGCTCGGCAAGGAGCAAATGGAACATCTAAAACTCCTGCTTCAACACCTCGACAAACACCAACTGCAATATCTCCATTTCCAAGTTCAAAACATTTATCAACAATTGCACGAGTTTCCTGACGTATAATCTCTTTTTCTTGCTCTAAGTTGTCTGATTGGAAAGTCTGGTCTGCAAGCATATTAACCACCTGTTTTGTGCAACGAAGTCCCTGAGCATTTGCTTCCATTGTAGGAATACCTATCGCTTCATGAGGGGTTTTTACAATTACTTTTGTTGCCTTTGACAAAGCGGCAATAAGACTTCCGGAGGAAATAACACCAAAGGCTTTTGCCTCGTCAGCAGGAAATCCTCCCATCCACTGATGAAGAACAGTAGTAACTTCAACATCTGAGTATCCGTACTCTTTTAAATAATCGTCAGTCAATTCCTGCAATGTGCGAATAGCCGCAATATCCTGCACAAGATTTCCACACTGTCCATAACCAACAGTTATGTTTTTAACCCCCTGCTCAGCCGCAAGTAATGCTTCGATAATTGCAGCCGCATGAGAAATACAAGGCGGAACCAAGGTGCCTGTTAAAGGACCATATGGCTCACGGTTAATAGAAACCCCCATTTCTTCATAAATACCTGTCAAACGGTCAACATATTGCCAGTCACAAATGGTTCTTTCCATAGGAATATTTTTGCAATATGGAAGGTTATACGAAATACCGCCGCCCTCATAGCTTGTAAAACCACCTGCATATGTAATTTCAGTTAAAAGTCTTGCATCCGGTGTGCCGTGACGAACCTGCATAGGAACATTTACGCTCTCAATAACCTGACGGCACTTTGCTACACCGTGATTAACCGCCGGAAATCCGTTTAGCATAGCTCTTTCTAAACGCAAAGATTCTGCAATACCATTTTCTGCTTCTTCATAGCGATTTTGTCTTGTATAACTGTCTATAGTCGAAGGTAACAGATCTGCTTCTCCGTGTTCTTCAAGATACTGCATAAGCTTTATATGTTCTTCAACGACAGGAACACCTGCACGTGGCTGCACTAATGTACGGTTATCACGTTTAGCATCTAAAAGTTTTTTAGAGAATTTTCTTGTCTCAGGCATAGCCTTATGATACGCAACCGCCTCTTCGATATCAACTTCTTTTCCGGTTGGCCATTGCATCAAAACTTCCTGTCTAAGACGATTAAATTCATCGTCTGAAATACGTTTATTTCGAATATCCATGGTATTTAAGCTCCTTTTTCATGATTCGTAAAGCTGTTTTAGGATAATAGGAGGATAAAAGTCCCATCGCAGCCAAAATATATGTTCTATCCACCCACACATCTGCACTTTTAGGCCTTAATGATGTGGGATTTATTTGTGAGTAAAGGGCATGAGAAGCAATTTCCTCCGTCCTTTTGGTATGTATAAGGCTGCCGCCTGTAACTACTATTTGTTTTACCTTTGTAAGATTTTTACCTTCTTGAACAAAGGTTTGTCCCATCATTGTATAGGTTTCAGAAATAGTTCCTGCATGACGTGTAACCGCCTCTTCTATAGCACTTGAAGCCAACGCAAAGTCAAGTGCTTCTAATTCTTCATCTCCGTTTGGTAAGCTTTCAGTGTTTTGTTTCAAACTAGCTATTAAAGATACTACCTTTTCTTTGGACAACCCCGAAAGCTTGCATATATTTTCTATCCCTCTGGCATCTACAATTCCCTGAACACTGTATCGCATACCAATATCCCCTTCGACCGTTCGTTTCGCATACGGTTCGGGAAGCCCCTTGTATACGGTATTCATTCGCTCGGGCATTCCATCTGCAATTGAATAAACATCGGTTGTTGCACCACCTACATCAACAGCAATCAGCTCACCGATTCCTGCTTCATCTTCATATCCGTTGGCAAGAAGTTCCATTGCCTGAAGCACGGCAGAAGGTGTGGGCATCATAATATCTGAAAGCAGCTTTGTAACTTTACTTAATCCTTTAGCCTGTATGATGCGGTTTAAAAATATCTCTCTTATCTTTTTTTGTGTAGGTTCTATCTGCAACGTGCCAAATTTAGGCATCACATTAGGACAGACATAAACCTCACAATCTTTAAGTATTTTCTTACATTCACTCTCAGCAGTACGGTTTCCTGCCAATACAATAGGGAATTTAGGTTTAAGCTTTGAGAGCATTTTAGCATTATGAATAATACACTCAATATTGCCTCCGTCTGTTCCGCCTACCAATAAAAATATATCCGGATTAATATCACTAATTTCCACTATATCATTTTCAGTTAACTCAAATGCATAAACTCCTACTGTTTTTGCGCCGGCTCCAAGGCTTGCAAGCTTTGCAGCTTCTCCGGTAAGCTCCGGAACAAGTCCGCTTGTCACCATACGTAACCCACCGGCAGCAGATGAACATGCATAACAAGCGTCATATTCTATCTTCCCTGTTTTATTTTCCAAATTTTTAAGCCCTTCATTAAGACCGTCGTTTATATCAGTCTGAACGGTTGTATACGCAACTGCCGTTGCGAGAATTTCTTCCTTTTCTATATCTACAGCAGTAAGTTTTGTATATGTACTACCAAAATCAATCAGCAAAACATTGCTCATTAATTGTCACCATCCGTATCCAAAAGCTCGTGAAGTGCTTTAATAGTAGTTTCAGGTGTAGTTCCGGGCGGAAATGCACGATCAAACCCCATTGCTTTAAAGCGTTTTTCAACATCTTCAAATTTCTGCTTACCAATAACAATATTGCCTCCAACCAACAAAGGAATACCTTTAAGTCCGGCCTCGTCGCACTTTTCACGCATACCTCTACAGTCAAGCTCACCCTGTCCATAAAGAGAGGATATTACAATAGCATCTGCATTGGATTCAATTGCGGCTGCAATATACTCTTCCTGAGAAACCATAACACCAAGATTTACTACTTCAAAACCTGCTTCTGTAAAAGCATGATACAAAATTTTGTTGCCAACAGCATGAACATCAGCACCAATAACACCAATGACCAATACTTTTTTCTCCTTATTATCCATGTCAATACCTCATAATATTATTTCATAGCTGCAACTATGATTGTTATATACCTATATAATACAATGTGATATATCATTTGTCAAGAAAAAAGTAGCATTTTAACACAATATTTTACTATTATATTGTTTTTTCATCACGGATTTTTTTAATTTTCGTTTCAATATATAACACCGACCCTTCATCCAACTCATAATTACAGTCTATTACATTGCCTTTAAACTCAAGTATGTGTTTCAGAGTTTGCGCATCAAAGTATTTTTCGTAATTTTTAGGAACAAGAATTGAATCTTTATCACTAAGATATTTTTTTATATTGGCATCTGCACTGACAATCAACGGTTTGCTTAAATTAAGGTCTTCGGCATACATTTTACAGGTATCATATATTAGCTCTGCAAAACGCTCACTGTACCCTACTATACCAACCTTTTCACCCAGACGGATTTTGAAAATAGGCGACAGACAACCGGCAGAAAGCCTTAATGCCACTCTTACTACACGTTTCTTCTCAGGAACAATGCTTTCTAAATATTGCGCATGAAGAGAGGTTGTAACAATAAGGTCAAAATCTTCTCCTAATTTATAGGGGTATTGCTTTACACTATCTAGGGTATATGAATATAAATCAACCCCATGTATATGCCTGAGTTGTTCGGACATCTGCGACAGATTTTCAGGATTGCATTCAACTACCGCAACCTTTACATGAGCTTCCTTCTGTGAATATTGACGAAGCTTAAGGTCTAAAAATATGTTTATTTCCGGAGCAGATAAACCCATACCCTCCAATCGCCCAAGCATTTCGTCTATTGCCGCCATAGCCTGTTCTTTTCTGCTCCCTGAATTAGCAGGCTGATATTTTACAAAAGTCCCTCTTCCCTGCATCTTTTCTATAAATCCAATACGTTCTAATTCATCATATGCACGTTTTACAGTACCTCTTGCAACGCCTACCTCTTCTGTCATTTCACAAACTGTAGGAAGCTGCTGACCTGAAGAAAGCTTTCCATTTTTTATCGCAGCGCAAATAGCATCAACCAGCTGCTGATATATAGGAATATCCAATTCCAAATTAATTTTATAAATAGATTCCATACATTCCACTCCATTCAATTGTTATATAACAATTATACACCTTGCTGCAATTTTGTCAATACTCTTTATAACAATTAAAGCACGCTTAAACAAGCGTGCTTTAAAAAATTAATATTTATTTTGCGCAAGATAGGATTTTATGCCGGTTTCGTAAAGATTGTTCCCACTACTATCAATAATTACAATAGCAGGGAAATCTTCTACCTCAAGCTTTCTGATAGCTTCCGCTCCAAGGTCATCGTAAGCAATCACCTCAGCCTTTTTTATACACTTACTTAAAAGTGCTCCGCAACCACCTATAGCCCCAAAATATACCGCACCATATTTTTTCATAGCGGCAATTACCTCGGGTCCTCTTTTACCCTTGCCAATCATACCGGTTTGTCCAATGGCAATCAAATCAGGACTGTAAGCATCCATTCTATACGATGTTGTTGGCCCAGCTGAACCTATTGCCTGACCCGGTTTTGCAGGAGTAGGCCCAACAAAGTATATAATGCTGTCTTTTATATCCAGAGGAAGCTCTTTTCCTTGCGCAATCAATTCGCACAATCGTTTATGCGCAGCATCTCTTGCTGTATAAATCACGCCGGATATTAAGCAGCTATCGCCTGCTTTAAGTTTTTTTGCATCTTCACGACTTAACGGTGTTTTAATAGAAATGGCCATTTATATCACCTCCGTACAGTGTCTTGTGACATGACAATTAATATTAACCGCTACTGGCAGACCCGCAATATGCGTAGGATATTTTTCAATATTTACCGCCAGCGCAGTAGTTTTTCCACCAAATCCTTGTGGTCCGATGCCAAGATTGTTTATCTCTTCGAGTAATTCCTTTTCTAAATCAGCATAAAATGCATCGTCATTCGGAACATTTACTGGGCGAATAAGTGCTTTTTTGGCAAGATAAGCCGCCTTATCAAAAGTTCCGCCGATACCCACTCCCACCACAATAGGAGGACACGGATTCGGCCCCGCTTCTTCAACGGTTTTTATGACAAAATCCTTTACGCCCTGCAAACCATCAGACGGACGAAGCATGGCTATTTTACTCATATTTTCACTACCAAAACCTTTAGGCGCAACGGTAATCTCTATTTCCTCTCCCGGCACTATTTCAATATACATCATTGCCGGAGTATTATCGCCCGTATTAACTCTGTCTAAAGGATCACGAACGACACTTTTTCTTAGATAGCCTTCTTCGTAACCCTGTCTGACACCCTCATTTACCGCCTCTGTAATATCGCCATTTATATGTACATCCTGACCAATTTTAAGAAATACACACGCAACACCCGTATCCTGACAAACAGGTTGATCATTCTTATCAGATATCTGATAATTTTCAATAATACGTTCTAATATTTCTTTCGCATGGTCCCACGTTTCATCCTCGTAATACTTCTTTATACAGTCTTTAATATCACTGCTCAAGTGACAATTAGCCTCAATGCATAGTTTTTTTACTGTTTCAGTAATTTTTAAAGCCTGAATTTCTCGCATAACAGTTCCTCCCATCTGTCATTTTACAACACATTATATATTCTATCGCTAACGATACCCTCTCGGCCGATAACCTCTGCAACCACCTTGTCTCCCTTTGGTAATTTCTGCGGTTTGCCCGTTATTTTTTCAGTTTTTTCTTTAAGCTCTGAAATGTCTGTAATCGGCAGTCCGGCTTTTATCAATCGTTCTTTCAGTTCCTTATTTTTAGGATTAACCGCTATTCCACCCTGAGTAACCAAAACATCAACATCCTTGCCGGGAGTTGAGATACAAGTTACACGGTCTGTAATAATCGGCAATCTGGCTCTGAACATCGGAGCAATAATCATAGAAAGCTTAGAACCTGCCGCCGCATCGCTATGACCTCCGGAGCCGCCCATAATATATCCGTTAGAGTCTGTATGAACATTTACGTTAAAATCGGTATCAATTTCAGTAGCACCCAAAATAACAACATCAAGACTATCAACTACCGCACTTTTGCTAGTTGGAGATGCGTATTGCATAGCAGAAATCTCTTTGTGCCTCGGGTCATTTTTTATAGACTCTACCGCCGCCAAATCAAAACACTGAACATCCATAAGACAGCGGAAGCATCCAGCCTGAAGCATATCTACCATATAACCTGTGATTCCGCCAAGACCAAAGCTACCCTCAATGCCTTTTTCAAGCATTATATTCTTTAAAAACTTTGCAGCGGCAAGTGATGCTCCGCCCGCACCGGTTTGAAAAGAAAATCCGTCTTTTAAAAGCCCCGATGCCTCTATGACCTTCGCCGCATAAGAAGCCATAACCAAACCAACAGGATCACGGGTAATCTTAGTTGTTCCCGAAACAATCCCTTTAGGGTCACCTATAGCATCTACCTCAACTACGTAGTCTATGTAATTTTCAGAAATTGACCAATCCTGTATTGGATAAGGCACGAGATTATCTGTAATAACTACTGTCTTCTTTGCAAACATAGCATCAGCATAAGCATAACCAAGGCTTCCGCAGGCAGACTTGCCATATTTCCCTGAGCAGTTACCCATGGTATCTGCAGCAGGAGCAGCGATAAAGGCAACATCTATCGGTGTTTTACCCAAAACAATATCACTTGGGCGACCTCCGTGAGTACGAAATTCTATTGGTTTATCTAATATACCTTCCGAAAACACTTTTCCAAGATTAGCTGAAATATAGTCCGTCGCAACGCCGGTTACCACCTTGTTTTTAACATGAGAAACCAGCGGCATATGCGCATCAAACAATGAGCTTGCATTAACAGTTATATCTTTTATGCCTAAATTTGATATTTCTTCCATAACCATATTTAAAACATAGTCACCATTACGCAAATGATGATGAAACGAAACTGTCATTCCGTCCTTCAAGCCTGCAAGAGCAATAGCTTCACGAATCGAATTCACTATTTTACTCATTTATGTCCCTCCTGTTCAAACCCAAGGCTTCTGCCATAGAGATAATTCTTTCTGCTCTTGCAACAATTGGAGCATCAACCATCTTACCGTGCAACGAAATAGCACCCTTGCCCATCTGTTTTGCAAGGCGTATTGCTTCTATTACTTCGTATGCATAGTCAATTTCAGCCGCGGTTGGACTAAACACTTCATTTATAACCTCTATATGTCTTGGCGAAATAGACGCCTTGCCTGTAAAACCAAGCTGTTTGGCTATTTTTGCATCTTCTACTATACCCTCGTCGTCATTGACATCAATAAACGGTGTGTCGTAGACATCTATACCAGCCGCTCTTGCCGCAACAACAAGTCTAGTTCTTGCATATTCAATTTCTCTGCTTTCTTTTGTACGTTTACATTGAAGATCGGCAGTAAGGTCTTCAGCTCCAAGGAAAAGTGCTTTTACGCGACTGCAGCAAGAAGCAATTCTATATGAATTTTCTACACCAAGCGCAGTTTCAATAAGCGGTACAAGACCTACAATTTCATTTTCCATTCCACAAGTCTTCTCAATCTGTGACATATACTCATTTACCAACAAAACATCATCGGGTGTATTTGTTTTAGGCAAAAGAATAAGGTCAGGTCTTTCAGGAAGTATAATATCAAGGTCTTTTTTCCAATAATCTGTATCAATAGAATTTATGCGGACAATAATTTCACAGCCACTAAAATCCATATATTTCATAGTATTCCGTACAAGTATACGGGCTGCATCCTTCTCCTGTGGAGAAACTGCATCCTCTAAGTCAAATATGACAGCATCAGCACCAAAACAGCTGCCATTTATAAGCATATTAGGATTATTCCCCGGCAAAAACAACATACTGCGACGCATTAAATCTCCCCCTTTCCTCGAAGAACTGCCGTTTCGACTCTGGCACGAATTACGCATTCAAGAGCACCTCTGTCTACAACGCGGACATCGGCATTTTCTATACCTGTTTCAGTCAAAACATCATTAACCGCTTTTTTTATTTTTTCACCGAACTGTTTTTCTACAACAGACTCAAGCTCAATCTTTATACCATCATCGCAAGGCTTAATTTCTACATAAACATCACTTGATTCCAATGTTCCTGCAGATGCGTATTTTTTAATATCCATCTTATCAATCCCCTTTCATTGCTTTTGATAAAAGTTATAGTTCAATTTGTAAATATTATATAACACAATTTTAAAAAAAGCAATTATTTTTCTTTTTTTCTTTGCTTTTTTATTTACCATGAGTTATAATATTAAGTATAAATATTATAAAAAATTTTTAAAAGGTATAGATTATGCATATTGAACTTTTGTCAAAATCAAACAAGCCAAAACTTAATATGTGGAAAAATCTTTTAATAAAAGCTGATTTAGAGCCGGACGAATCAGTAAGTACAACCATGCTTTTATGGGATAACGACACTCTCATTGCCACGGGATCGAGAGATGGTAATTTGCTTAAATGCATTGCCGTAGACGAAGCTCATCAAGGCGAGGGTCTTACGGCTACCATTATTACCGCTTTAAAAAAAGAAGCTTTTTCAGAAGGAGCAGACCATTTGTTTCTCTACACCAAGCCACAAAACAAAACGATGTTTTCTGATTTATTCTTTTATCCGGTAGCGCAAACAGATAAGGTTCTTTTAATGGAAGACAAAAAAGACGGAATAAATAAATTTTTAGACCAGTTTCCTGCCGATAATGATGCAGGCAAAATCGGTTGCATCGTTATGAACTGCAACCCTTTCACCTTAGGTCATCAATATCTGATAGAGTGTGCCTGCAAGGATTGTGACCTTCTTTATGTATTCGTTGTATCAGAAGATAAAAGCAGGTTTTCAGCCAACGACCGCATAGAAATGGTACGCAGAGGCACGGCACACATTCCAAATGTTAAGATTCTTCCTACAGGACCCTACCTTATTTCTTCAGCAACTTTCCCTACCTATTTTTTAAAGGACAAGGAAAACGTTACACAGATTCAGTGCCTTTTAGATATCGAAATATTTATAAAATATTACGCACCAAAATTTAATATAACCACTCGTTATGTAGGAACAGAACCTACTTCACCAACGACGAATCAATACAACCTATCATTAAAAAAGCTTTTACCCACACACGGCATTGCACTTAAAGAAATTCCAAGACTTGAAATATTAGGTGCACCAGTAAGTGCAAGTAGGGTTAGGGGCTTAATTGATTCGCAGAATGTACAAGCAATGAAATCACTTGTACCCGATACAACATACGACTTTTTAGTTAATAAAGACTTAATATAGGCAAGGAGGAATTAAATATGCAGGAACGCCAAAAAAATCACATTTTAAGCAGTTATTTTGCGCCAAGAGGTCATCATCGTATGTATGCTCTTGGTATGCAGTTGGCACAGCTTTACCTTTCCCCATTTGATAAGCTTATAGGTGTTATAGGCGATGCAGGGTCGGGTAAAAGTGCACTACTTAGAGGAATGTTTCCGGGGCTTGAGCTTACCAACGATGATGACGGGGTTTACGTGCGCCCTCTTCCGCTTTTAGAACAGGATGATGGTTTCTTTTCTCCACACACATATCATGTTGATATTAGATTTGAAAACGGTTTTACACAAATGTCCGTTCTTGCCGATGCTATTGTTGAGGCACTACAGAACGGAAAACGTGTTATTGTTGAACATTTTGACCTTGTGTATCCTTTACTTGGATTTAATGCAAATCTTATAATAGGCGTAGGCGAGCAGGTACTTATGGCAAGACCAAACCTTTTTGGTCCAGAACCTCAAGAGATACGTGATAAAGTCTACGAATCTCTTTCGTATCGACTTATGGCCCATTCTGCTGAAGACTTGTGCGAACTTTGTATGCCTGAACACGAAATGGTTCGTTGTGGACACGATGACGTGCGTCATGGTTTTATAATAACTTTTCCTGAGACAAAACCCGATTTTGATATTCTTGAAATTGAAAAGCAAGTTAATGAAATGATTGCAAAAAATCTTTCTATTACCTATGTCGACAACAATCATATATCCGTCGGAGGACGCCATCATTTCTGTACCGGACCACGCATTCACGTAAGTCACACAGGAATGATTGAAAATTTCCATCTACTTAATCACTTTATATATGACCGGTTTAATCGTCGTTATTTATTAGTTGGCTGTGTAGGAAAAAACGCTGAAAGTAACCTAAAAAAACTCGATGCACAGCAGGCAAAACAGTCTGAACTTATTCTGTAACTATATAGGGGGCAAATATGACAGAAGTCACTTTGAACCAAATTCTTTGCGTGCGTGAAGAACGAGTAAAAAAACAAACAGCTATTTTAAAAAAGTTTAAGCATTCCCTTATAAGCTTTACTATGAACATTGCAGGACCTGTTAAAACTTCACCTATAATTGAACGTGCTTTTTTTGAAGGTATACGGCTTTTAAAAGAAAATTTACCAACAGACAGCATTGTGTATCAAGACGTAAATATTAAAGACACGGGCTGCGAGGCTATATTTTCTGTAAACGCAACAGCATCAAAGCTTAAGGATATATGCACTAATATTGAAGATGGCTTATCTATTGGAAGACTATTTGATATGGACGTAATTGACATAGACGGAAATAAACTTGAGCGAAAAAATATTCGCGGTTGTTTTGTTTGCGGCGCTCCCGGAAGAGCTTGTGCGGCAGGCAGAGTGCATTCAGTTGATGAGCTACAGACTGCAACAAAAGAAATCATAGAAAACTATTTCTTTCTGCTTGATAAAGAGCACTGTTGTGACCTTGCGGTAAAAAGCCTTTTAGATGAGGTCAATACCACCCCAAAGCCCGGATTGGTAGATTGTCGCAACAGCGGAAGTCACACAGATATGAATATTCATTCTTTTAAAAAAAGTGCACACGCTCTTAAATCTTATTTTGACGAATGCTTTTGTGTTGGTAAAAAAACTGCACACCTTACTCATGATGAAACATTTACTCTTTTGCGCAATGCCGGTATCTTGGCAGAACAAGTTATGTATAACGCCACCGGCGGAGTTAACACTCACAAAGGCATAATTTATTCTATGGGTGTCATTTGCGCAAGTATTGGAAGACTTTGGACTCCTGAAAAAACCTTTACAGACGTTTTAAAAATTTGTTTTGAAAGTGCAATGCTTGTAAAAAACGCAGTAAAAAAAGATTTTGCACAAATCGATACATCCACCGCAGGAGGACGACTTTACTTAGAATACGGTCTTACCGGCATTCGCGGAGAAGTTGCATCAGGGTTTGAGTCTGTTTTAAAAATTGGTCTTCCGCGTTACAAAATGCTTAGAAATAAAAGTTTTACACAAAATGATGCAGGGGCCATAACGCTACTTCACTTTATTGCAAATGTTAAAGATACAAATATGTATAATCGTGGCGGAATCGAAGGTGCTAATTTCGCTGCTCAAGCTGTAAGAAATCTTTTAAAGTTTTCTCCTGAACCTACAAAAATACAAATCGAACTCTTAGATGATGATTTCATAAAACACAACTTATCTCCTGGTGGTTGTGCAGATTTACTTGCTATTACATACTTTTTGTACAGTCTTGAAAAATAAAAAAGCCCAATGGGCTTTTTTATTTTTACTTTATTTTTTCTTTGCTATTTCTGATATTTCAGGAAACTTGGATATTATATGTAAATATCCGCCTGCACTGTGAGGAATAAGACAGTTTGAACAGTCTTTTATTCCATCTTCTATGTAAACAAAGTTTCCGCCGCATTTATCCCCCAAGGCATAAAGCGGACAGTAGCAAAACAAACAGTTAAATGTTTCTCCATTAGTATTATGACACGGAAAATATTCACACTCGGTATTTTTAAAATACGCATAATTATTTTTCATAACGTGACTCCATTATTTTTCGTTTTCGGTTTACTTTGCACAAACCAACTCGCATTACCAGACAAGTTATATAAACATAATTTTAATTTTGTTTATATAACGATAATACCTCTTAAAACAATATTTGTCAACCGCAAGTTTATTGCCATTTTTGAAAAGCTCCATACTTTAAGCATATATGAAATAAAAATGCTATTTTTATATTTCTAGCAGTTCAGCAAAATTGTATATGTAGTGATCAGACATTTTCTTTATTTCATCAACATATTCATCAGATGATGCATCATATACACCGCACACCTTCATTCCGGCAGAAGCTGCAGTTTTATCTGCATTAAAGTTATCATCTAAAAACAGAATTTCGCCGATGGATTTTCCGATTTTTTCAGCAGCCATTACATATATATTAGGATCTGCTTTTGTTGTAGCAAAATCTTCACAAGACCACACATTTGTAAACAAATCAAATATACCAAGACGTTTTAAGCAAACATCAAGCATCGCATGAGGGCTTGCCGTAAGTATATTAAGATCTGCGCCTTTGGCTTTGAGTAGTTTAAGAGTAGATATTACATTCGGCTTTGCAGCAACATTGTAAGTATATTCATTCAATGCATATTTGTGCATAAGCTTAACTATGCTTTCTTCTTCCATATCAAGACCGTTTTGCCTGAAATATTGTGCAGTTCCTGCATAACCCAGAGGAGTAATTATTTTTACTATATCATCCCCATAGGCAATATTATTTTCGTCTAAAATTCTTAGCATTACAGATATGAAAGTAGGCATTGAATCAACTAACGTTCCGTCAAAATCAAATAAATATGCTGTATATTTCAAATTCTTCCCTCCAGCAATTAAAACTCAAGTTCGTTTCTGAAAAAACCTCTTGTATCGGCAAATCTGCCATATTTATCCACAACAGATACACGAACATACTTTGCTCTGTCATCAATCTCAAAATCGGCACAGGTTATTGTTTCGCCTATTGGACTATATTTTCTTTTTGGTGATTTACTTCCTGTAAATACATTTATCTGTATCACATCTGTACATTCAATATGAATTTTATTTCCTTCCATTGAAATTTCTTTAAACAAAGGTCCCATTGACGAATACATTTCGCCTCTTTCTAAGGCATCAAATACCGAATTATAGGTAAATTCTTCGGGCATAATCATTGTAAATGCACCAAAAGAATCAAACTCTCGACTATCCTCAGGATCTTTATTATGATTGTCATCACCACTATGACAAAAAATGTGCTTACCACTTGAAAGCAGCTTATCATATAATGCGCCATTATATTCAAGACGGCTTATAAGATATGCACCGTAATTGCACATTTCAATACTGAAAAATCCGTCATAAGCAAGAATATCTGACTCATTCTCGAATGACCACCACGGATGGTTATATGCAGCTATGTATCCGTTTTCTTTTGCGGTTCTTACAAAAGCATTTATATATTCTATGCTATACTCTCGTTTTTTTTGCGAACCTACTTTAACATATTTTTCTTTTTCTTCATCGGTAATATATTTACAACAATTTGAATTATAGCATATTATAGACTCATTTTCAGGATTGCGTGCAAAAAGATTTATATGTACTTCCTTGTCGTACACATCATACTTACATTCCCGATTTCTGCGAATATAAGCCTCGTAGCCTGTAATTGCAAGAAAATCCTCATCATTTAATTCAGAGTGATTTTTAGGAATTTCATGGTCAGTAATTGAAAGTATTGAATATCCTTTTTCTTTGTACATCTTTTTTAATTCTTCGGGTGTTTTTTTGCCGTCAGACAATATACTGTGACAATGAAGATTTGCCTTGTATTGTTTTTTGTCAGGCGATATAAGATACATAGTCATACTCCTTTTAGGCACTAAATATTTTTAATTAAAAGAAGATGACAGTTTATATGTCATCTTTTTAACATAATTGTTTATTTGAAATAAACAATTAAAATTCACATAATATTTTGGAAGTAATTTATCGGTTCAGATTTTAAACTCATTTGATATTTTTGTTTTGCTTACTTTTTCTGAAAATATTATATAATATTTTCGGAAAAGGCAATAGTTAATTTTTATTATCTCTTTGCTTTTCACACAGTTCTACAAAATACTTAAATATTTTTGAACCATCTACGGTGTCTTCTCGTTTTTTAGTAAAACACATTCTTTCAGGATGCCATTGCACTCCTAATATCGGAAGAGTTTTATGTTCTATTGCCTCAACAACATCTCCGAATGTAGCTGTAATTTTAAAATCTTGTCCAAGTTCTTTTATTGCCTGATGATGAAAGCTGTTAACTGCAAATTCTGTTCCATATATTTTTCCAATTATACTATCCTCACAAGCATTAACATTATGTACTAAATCGTAATCTGAAAAAGAGCAATGTATATCTGCGTTTGGAATATCCTGATGCATGCTGCCTCCGAAAATAATATTTAAAAGCTGATATCCCCTGCATATTCCCAAAATAGGTTTTTGACTTTTTATAAATTCTTTCGCAATTGCAAATTCTGACTCATCACGCTCATAATCAATATTTTTAGAACCATTAATTTTTTCGCCGTAATATTCGGGGTTTATATCGCTGCCACCGCATAAAATCAGACCATCATAGTCAGTATCTATTTCAGGCAGATATTTTGCTGTTGCAATTGCGCCTACTTGTTCTACTGCATCAATATAAAACTCTTTTTTTGTCTTAACAGATAATAAAATTCTTGCCTTCATGCTTTAGCCTCCTGAAGCATTTAACATTTTATAGATACTTTGCTATTTCCGGCAGTAAGATACCAGAAATATTATAATTTTCGTAATACTTACTTTCCACTATTTCTTTATAATCAGGCACGCCCTTTTGGATGCACATCTTAATATCAGGTCTTACAATATTACACAAGCGTGCATATGCAGCTGAAACTCCTTCTGCATACAAACAGACATTGTCCGAAAATTTTTCTTTGACCATATTAATGGCATATATCAGCTCAAACAAACGCAGGGCACAAAGCGAATCTCCTAAAAAGAATAAATCCTTTGTCAGTCTGTCTAATGTTCCGTACCGTGCTTTAGTCGCATACACTGAATATAAAGAATTTGGTGTGCATTTTCCTATGCCCGATAAGTCTAAAACAAGTGCAGACTTACCCTCTCTGCAAATTTCTCTGATTTTATATATATGCTCTTCTAAATTATCTGTGCCTCTGTCCCACAAGCAAATAACTACACCATTAGGTTTTTTTGAAAAATCAGAAAACATTAAGCCGTAGTTCGGTATTTGCTCCTGAGCAAACCATAAATAAGGAACTATTTTTAATCCATTTTCATAAATGGGTGTAAATGTTCTTAAATGCAAAGCTTGCTCTTTTCTTGAGTAATTTATTTTTTCTGTCAAAAATGCTTTTAAATCCTTTGATGGTTTGTTTGTGTTTTTATAACGTTCCAGATTTTCGTCATATACAAATCTGCAATCTGAAAACTCTGTTTTCACCTGCCCTGACTTAGTACACCATAATGCACTTTCTGATATGCTTTTTAAGGCGGACAGGTCTGCTACACGTTCTTCACCGTTTAATTGATTCGCAAAAAATGTTGCAGCCGCAATAGCCAGCGTATCTGTATACTTGTGTTGGCTTTCATCAACTATCATATTCAGTTTGTCTTCTGCATCGTACATAGCCCAAAATGGCTTTACTTCATTTACGGTTTCTTCTGTTCCCTCAATAGGGAAAAAGTCAGTATCCACAACCAAAACAAGCACAGGCTTAGGAGCAAAACACATTAAAAGCTCATGATGGTCAAATCCATTCTCTGTAGCACCCATCCATATTTGCTCTGAATCCTGCGCTCCTCCGGCATAAAGATATGCTCGTCTGTTAGTAACAAAAGTACCCGGAGCTGCCGCCTTAATTCTCTCATCACATAACATCATATAGCACGTAGCCGTACCTCCACCCGAGCTGCCGGTAGCACCTATTCTTTCGCTATCAACCTCAGGACGTGACTGGAGATAATCCACCGCACGCATTGCATCTGCTATAAAATATCTTGCAATATTGTCGCCAATTAAAACGCATTGCTCACCTGCATACTGATGCTCTGATGTAGTTGCAGGCACCATGGGCTGACCTATTTCCGGCTCATAATAGCTTAATCTTTCACCCTGTCCTACAGGATCAATTACAAATACAATTAATCCTGCTGAACAAATTGCCCTTGCCACTTTTTGATATTGCTTGCCCGACTTACCCTTTGCTGAATGTCCCAACTGAAACAAAACTGCGCCGCACGGATTTTTACGTTTTTCGGGAATATATAAGTTTGCAGTTACATACACCTTGGGACGTGATTCGAAAATAATTTTTTCTATCGTAAGTCCTTCTTCTTTAATTATTCCGACTGTTTTTGCGTTTAAAGGAAGACTTTTATCATAAGGAATGCCGCCAAGGCTCTCTATAAAGCCTTGGCGCATTTTATCTGTATATTCTGACAGTTCTTCTTTATTTTTAATTGACATACGAGCCTCTTTTGCACGTTTAAAACACTCCTGGGAGCGACTTAAAACATGTTCCCAAAGCTTGTTATTTAAGTTGTAATAACCTCTGCCCGGATCATTTTTTTCAAGCTCTGCTATACTCATATTATTTCTCCTGTAGTTTCAGATTTTTTACTTAATGTTTTACTACTCTATAATTTTTAGTGCTCTTGGTTACACCATCTTGCGCAACCACCGTTACTGTAAAGCTGTCGACATTGCGAACAGTTATTTTGCCTTTTTTATTTACTTCTACGCTACCGATATACAGTTTAGCATTCTCGCTTATATTTGCAGTATAATTAATAACTCCGTTATTTTCGTGAACATATAAAATGTTTTCATCATCCTCGCTTACTGCAAAGCTTTCTTTTCCGTTAGAAAATTCTATGCTTTTAAGCTCAGCCAAAGGAGATAAATAAGCCGCCTGCGAAATTTCCTGAATTTTTACCTCAAGCGGTTCAAAGTTAAGATTATATGCACCAGCACCATTTATGGCAACTGTTGCTGCATTTTCATATTGAGTATTATTTACGGCAAATAAATAGGTTTTTCCGTTATATCGCTTTAAACTAATATTTAACCAATCGCCGCCATTTGTCACACTATAAAGCGGAGCAGGCTCATCAGATAAAATTATGTCTTTATAATTATCAACCTCTGTGTAAATTGCTTTAAAGTCGCTCCACCAGGTATCAAAATCCTTTGTTGTATCATTATATTTCATCTCGGCATATTCAAACCAGTCAAAACCCTCTGCACCCTCACAAACAGCCTGCCATGCCATATTTCTTAATTCCTGTCGGTTAGGACTTCTAAGCGCATTGCGCTCATCATAATGAAAGCCTTCAAGAACTATATACACAGGACGATTAGGGAAATTTTTCTTTATTTCGCGCATACTTCTGCCGACCCTTGCAAAGTCAGTCGGTAGTTCGTTACCATCGTCATCCGCTTTTATTAAAGGATATGGGTCTATACCTAAAATATCTGTCATTTTAGTGTATATTCCATAATAAGAATGGCCGCTGTCTGCCACACCAAATGTCGGATGGTCAATATCAGCCTGTGCTAAAATCTCGTTATGCCAGCGAATTTCTTCACCAACATTAATCGGGTCCGGCTCATCAAAAAGATAATATCCCTCAAAGACAGAGTCATTTTTATAATCGTTTGCAACAGTTGTTAAAAACGGTAAAAGATCTTCCTGTTTTTTAATAAAAGTCTTCGCACCGGTGCCGCTTAAACTGCTGTACCAATATCCTGACAAGCATATATGCGAGGTAATTCCGTTATTGCGCAAACTGTCAATCGCACCTTGAACCTTGTCTGAAAGAGGAGTCGTAGCCCACCACTGTGCGCCGTAATTGCTTATTGTGTCAACAACATTTTTGCCGCCGTTTTCTTGCTTTGCACTAACAGCATCCGCTGCTACTTCGCTGAATACTCCATTAACATAAATACGTTTTAAAAATGTTTTTTCGCCGTTTTTAATAATATGACCGTTTTCGTCAAGGTACACTGCCGGACGATAGTCACTGGCACGTTTTCTTATTGTATGCTCTTTTTTTGAGACAACCTCACCGCTCTGCTTGTCTTTAAGTATCGTCTGC
This sequence comes from Clostridia bacterium, assembly GCA_045595745.1. Lineage (GTDB taxonomy): Bacteria > Bacillota > Clostridia > UBA1381 > UBA9506 > RGIG1666. The sequence goes on from JAZOBB010000064.1 coordinate 28,601, forward strand.
AGATAATAGTCACCCTCGTTAAGTCCTGCTGATGAAAATACAAAATTCATTCGGGAGGTTAACGCTTTTGCCTCTGAACTTCTGTATACCACGTCATTTTCATCTATAAGACGAACAGAAAGCTCCATATTTTCTAAATCATAAAAGCCCGACTGTGCTGAAAGAGTAACATCCAAATCAATATCGCTGTAACCATCGCCATAAATAAGACCTTTATAGTTGGGCGAGCACAACACACTTTCTAACGGGTCAATTCCAAGTCGATATAGCTCGAAATCATCAAAATATACTGTTCCTGACAAATCTGCTGCCAAATATGCAGTTAAATATAAGTATGCAGTTCCTTCGGGAATCTGAATAGTCTGTGTCATTTCATACCAGTCAGTATCTCCATCATGCTTTTGAGCGTTATAGCCATTAGTTTCTTTAAGCCAGCCGGTGCTGCTGTAAGCTGACATAATATTTCTGGGGTATCCCCCCGCTACCCCCACAGTTTTAATTTTGCACTTAAAGGCGTATGTATCTCCTGCTACAAAGCCGCCTGCAGGCTGATATTTCATTTTAAAGCTATATGCCGTAGGTTTATCTGTGTCGTCTTCAGGGTCATCTACGAATGGTTCTTTAACTATTTTTAAAGCACCATCTTCTCTGCTGTACCATGTTTTGTTAACTGTTGTTTGCGAAAGTGTGTCTGATGCATAGTCACTCTCGAAATCAGTTCCGGCAACCCACTTGTGAGTTAAATTTTCAACCGAAAAAGGAAGCGGCATATTTTGTGCAGCACGACCACCGTCGACTACTTCGTCATATCTCGACGGAAAATCCTTATATGCCGCAGATACCCCTATAGCTGTAATTAACAACATAAACACAATAATTAAAGAAACAAATTTTTTCATTTTTTCTCTCCTTATCTTTTTGATAAACTCATAGCAAAAATGAATTTTATCGTTTTTGCTATCAACTTATCATATGCATTGCAGCTTCCCGCAAGATATTGCGGGAAGCCAACATAATGCAAACATTATTTAAAGCTTATTTTTTGTAACATGCCATTTTGGGTTTTAAGGTTTCTAAAGACTCCCAACCGTATAATCTTATGTCACGATCTGTCATATCGTCAGTAAGAGTGAATATAACCTTTTTAGGCTCATCTGCTGTAATTTCAACATTTTCTGCAATAACAACTCCTGCCAGCTCTGTTCCGTTATAAAAAGCTAAAACAAAATCTGCTGTCTGAGCTGTATCAGCAGTAAGTGTTGCGGTTACTGTGCTGCCCTCAGTTAATTTGCTATATTCTATATTGCTAACCGATATCGGCATATCGCTTACTGCTTCACCCGAGGTAAAGCTATACAGGCAAGTAGGTCTTACTGTATTTACAAAGCCTGCTCCACTTAATGCATTAATACCCGAGTAATCTAAAATATACTCTGTTTTACCTGCAAGACCCGAAAAGCTTACTTTCATATCGCAGAAATCAGGATATAAAAATTCAGGTTTTGCATTTTCGATAACTACATTTTCTTCGGCTGCTATTTCCTGCTCAACTGCTAACATATCTGCTGTTGCTATAACAGGCTGATTAAAGCTCATAGAAACTGTACCGTCAGCATCGGTTACA
>JAZOBB010000065.1:0-29886 GCA_045595745.1 Clostridia bacterium
AGAAAGGAAGATAAATATGCAGGCGATTATTTTAGCAGGCGGCGAGGGCAAGGGCATAAGACCTTTAACGAATGCTGTACCCAAGCCGATGCTTCCGGTAATGAACAAGCCCTTGCTTTGTCACACGATAGAGCTTTTAAAAAAGCACGGCATCTGTGATATTTTAATAACACTTTGCTATAGGGGCGATGATATAAAAGCATATTTTGGTGACGGCAGTCGTTTTGGTGTTAGCATAAAATATTTTATTGAAAACGAGTCGTTGGGTACGGCAGGTAGCATAAAATCGACAGAAAAGCTTATTAATGACAGCTTTTTGGTTATAAGCGGCGACGTTATAACCGATATTGATTTGGGCCGCGCTCTTAGCTTTCATAAACAAAACAAGGCAGATGCAACTATTTTGCTTACCTCTGTCGAAAATCCTACCGAATACTCAGCTGTTATCACCTCTGAGGACAACCGCGTTATGCATCTGTGCGAAAATCCTGATTGGGATGAGGTATGCACCGATATAATAAATACTGGAATTTACATTTTAGAGCCTAAAATATTATCATTAATACCGCCGTTTTGCCCATATGATTTATCAAAGAATTTATTAAAACAAATGCTTAGAATGAACTTATCCGTTTTTGGTCATAAAACCGAAGGATATTGGTGTGATATAGGCTCTGCACGGGACTATCGCAAATGTCACAAGGATATTTTTGACGGCAAGGTAAATATTGGTATAGAAGAAAACATTTTAAAAAGAGGTATTTTAACAGGCAAAGACTGTAAAATAAGCGATTCGGCAGAGCTTTTGCCTTACTGTGTGTTGGGCGACGGTTGTACTGTTGGCGATAATGTTTCTTTAAAGGATTGTATTGTTTGGCACGATGCCAAAATCGATGCAAACAGCCGCCTTCACGATAGTGTTATAGCTACTAATAGTCCCTTGTCCGAAGCTCAGAAAAGCGAAACAAAAAAACTTATAAACAATAAAGTTTCAGGTCAGATAAATATTGACATAACCCCTGATTTTGCCGCAAAGCTTTGCGCGGCATATGCAGGAGCTTTAGATAAAAATCCCTCTGTGGTATTAAATTTTCCCGACCTTTCAGAAGGCATGAGCCTAAAATTTGCCATGCTGTCGGGATTAATTGCCGCAGGTGCAAAGGTTTATAATCTTTGCGGAATTAATGACCGCGGTGCTGCTAAATTTGCAACAAGGCATCTTAATGCTCACGGAGCAATTAACGTGTCGATCGAAAAAGGATATATTTTAACAGAGTTTTTCGACTCTTCGGGGGCTTTAGCATCTAAAAGCCTGATAAGAAAAGTTTTAAATTGCTTAGAAAGGGAAGATATTACCTATGTTTCGCCCGACAAGACCCAGATGCCCGTTAATGTTAACGACATTACAGACTATTATTTAAAAGATATAATTGCATATACCAACTACAGACGGCTTAACTTTTCTGTGGGAATTTGTACCGATTCTGATGCTTTGTGTGAAACATTTAAAAAATTAGGCAGCCTTTTGGGAATTAAATTTTTATTTACAAATAAACCGCAACTGCTTTCGGATATGATAAAAAGCAACCGTTTGGATTTTGCACTTGAAATAGCGCAAGACGGCAGCTGTATTTTAACCGATGACACTTCTGTCTCAATGGATAAAGACCTTTATTTTTCTATGGTAACTTTAATTTGCGGCTCTGCAGTAAAGGGCTCGTCGGTTTATGTGCCCATAGACAGCACAGAAGCTGCTGATAGCGTGGCAAAGGCATTAGGATGCAGCATTATAAGAATAAAAGAGCGCGATATTGAAGCTCATCTTTTGGCGCAAAATACACCTGCATCAAGACTCGAATATGCCTTATACTGCGACCCCGTACGTGCCGTTGTAAGAATTTGTGAGTTTTTATATCTTAACAACTGCGCTCTTTCTGAGGCAGTATCTGTTATTCCTAAAATTTATAAAATAAGCCGAAGTATTAAATGCCCCGATAATAAAAAGGGTGCTGTAATGAGACAGCTGTTTGAAAGTGAACAGACTCCGCAATTTGAAGCAGACGGCGGCATCAGTCTTCGCACAAAAGACGGAAGAGTTTTGATAATGCCCGACATAACCGCAGAACGCATACGCGTTATATCCGAAAGTGAAAATGCGCAATTCGCAACAGAGGCAGCCGATGAGTTTTGTTATAAATTAGAAAGGTTTATTAATTAATAAATTTTGGTTTTGGAGCATTATGTTAGCACGAACAAAATGCCTTCCCCTTGAGGGGAAGGTGGCAAAGCCAAAGGATTTGACGGATGAGGTGTTGTAGGGAACGCCCTATGTGGCGTTTCGTTCTTCGGAATGACACACAGGTCATTCCCTACGATTTACACCTCACCACCGCCTACGGCGGAGCCTCCCCTCAAGGGGAAGCCTTTTATACATTGCAAGTTACACCGCTAAACCAAAATTTAATTTATCCATATCTTGATTTATATTATTTTATATGCTATAATGTAAATGCCACACAATTTAATAATAGCATAATATAAGTGTGTATTTTTATACCTTTCGGCAAAAATGCATGCTCATTTTAGCATACTTGTATTATGCTTTTAAGTTGTGTGGCCATAACTGAGCGATGCATTTTTCGGTGCATCGGCTTTCGGTGCACCTTTTTTGTTTTTACATATAAAAGGTGTGCCATGCAGGCTCTATTGTTGCGGCACAATACATAAAGAAAACCCACCAAAAGGTGGGTTTTCATCTTTTATTCTTTAATTAATATACTTTAATGGGTTTTGCGGTTCATTATTTTTTCTTACCTCAAAATGCAGATGCGGTCCTGTGCTGCGGCCCGTGTTTCCGACCTTTGCAATAGGGTCACCCTTTGCCACAACATCGCCTTCATCTACCAAAAGCTCACTGCAATGTGCGTAATATGTTTCATAGCCGTTTGCGTGGTCAATTTTAACAAGATATCCGTAACCGCCGTCATTATACTGCGAATAAGTGACTGTGCCGTTATCAGAAGCATAAATCATCGTGCCGACAGATGCCCCTATATCAATTCCGCAATGCTCTCTGTTCCATCGCTCACCAAAGCTCGAGGTAAGTGTGCCCGCGGTTGGCTTAGCAAACTCTCCCGTACCTGTTGGAGAAGGCGGCTCTTTTGTGCCGATTATTTCAATCTGCTTTATTGGCAAAGAAATAATTTCTTCAGATAAAACTGTTCTTTCTATTTCCTCGCCGTTTACCTTAACCGAAGAATATTTTATATTTCTAAGTCCGTTTTTACCTTCCTGAACTATTTTTTTATCGCCGATATATTTAGTGTCATCTTTTTTCTGTTCAACCTCAAAGGGAATGCTCTCTTGACCTTCTCCCTCAACTGTCGCCTGAACCAATAAAGTACATTCTTTTCCGCTATTTAAAAATGCGAGTGCATCATTTGTATTTTTTAAAATCTTAACGGGAACAAACTGGTTGCTTACCTCAACTCTTGAGTGAAAGGATAAAAATGCACCTTCTTGGGCAAACTGCTTTTTATATTCTTCTAAAACACTGAGTGCGTCGTCCTTTGATAAAAGTGCAACAACTGTTTTATCGTCGATAGTTATTCCCCAAGCGGGAATCATCTCGCTTGAGGTTGATTTTAAACGTTCCTTAACATCACCCGGCTCGCTGAACTGACCCTTGCCTACTAAAACCGTGCTGACGTTAAGCTCGCCCGATGGCTCAAAATCAATTGCCGCAGCATCTAAAACCTCTTCTTTAACATCAGAAAGAATTTCGTAATATACCTGCTTGCTGGGCAGAGTTCCTATTTCTTTATCGCCGAGCTTTACGCGGCAAGCTAAAGAGCAGGTTCCGAAAACAACTGAAATCAGTATAACCGCGGCAATAACAGATGCCATACCCGACACCGCCAGCTTTTTAGTATGCCCTGCGGCATTTTTAAAAGCATGCTTTACGATTTTAAAAACGCCGTTTTTTGCCGCATCTAATACGCGTAAAAAAACAGATGTATACGAAGCAGCAACATTTAAAAGCTCTGATTTTAATTTATCCGATACTATATTTTCGTTATTTAATTCATTGTCAGGGTTTGCTTTTATCCACTCGTTAACGTAAGTATTGCCGCTTTCATCTTTTGCGACCGCACTAACTTTATATGCTGAGTAATATCCTTTTGGCGACTTATCTATTTTTGTCACCGTAGCCTCTGTATTCTCAGAGTACACCTAACCACTCCCTTCGCCTGATGTAGTATAAGTCTATGTAAAATAAGTCAAAGTTATTACAAAGTTGTTACAACGACACCTATTCTACATCAAAACTACCAAAAAAACAACCCTTATTTTGTAAATAATTTATTAACGAAAGCTAGAAATATCGGATATTACCCATAAAAATAAGCATTTTTAGATTATCCTTTACTATTTTGTCGAATTGTGAAAGCGGAAGAGGATTTTCGCCGTATCCTACCTCGATGGTATATGCAGGCAAATATAATTCATTTATTACCCAGTCTTTATATCCCGAGCAGCTTGCAACTCCTTCTGTTTCGTCAAGGGCATAGCCCGAAAGCCTGCTTAATTCTTCGGCAATTCTTTTTGCACGTTTAGTTGCTTTGCCGTCAAAATCTGCATAAATAATTTCGCCTTGAGAGTGATATGCCGCACAAATATCGGGCATAAGTTTTTTGGTAAATGCCGCAAGAGCCGCCGATTCAGGCTCACTTTCGGGATGTAAGCCGCTAAATCGTGTAGGTCCGGGAGCTAAAATACCTAATTTTTCTGCAAAAGCACACCCGCGCTCAAATGCGGCATCGTAGTTGTGATTTAAATCCACACCTCGTATGTTTGCCTGCCATTTTCCTTTAAAATCGGCACTTCCTTTGTTCGCGCATATTAATTTTTCTATGATTTCATCAGGGATATCATCGGTCAAGCCGTGTATAGATAAATTCACACCATCGGGATTAAGCATGGGAATTATATAATATGATGCCTCGTTATAAAGGTCGGTAATTTCTTCATTTTCGCGTTCGCGCTCTGAGCACAAAAACTCTGTAAACCGCATTAGCAAAAGAGAGGTAATCCACTCATTTCCGTGGTGCGAACCGCACAAAAGAACGCGGCAATCACCCTCGCCCCACCTGATTACAGGTATGTCCTTATCTAAAACCGATTTGCCGATTCCTCCTATTTTTAAATAGTGATAGTTTTTAAAAAGCGACAGTAAATCATCTGTCATTTCGTTATAGTCATATGCCCTTGCTCTTGTAATCAACATAAAAAACCTCCGTTTTAAAAGCCTTTAATATCAATATATAAAGGCGGTCAAAAGCATATTACCGACAGCATGTATATTTTTTCCAAACAGGGAAATAATTTTATTAAAGCAAAACAATTGACGAAAGGATTGATTAAAATGAGTAAAAAGAAAAGTAAGTTTACCCCTAAAAATGAAAATAACCAAGAAAACGAAAAAAAGAAAATGGGACGTTTTGGCAAGCTGTACATAGCCGCAGCAATTTGTACGGCTTGTATATGTGTGCTGGTGCTTGCGATTACGGCACGAATCTCTGATTTTATGCCCGAGTGGGATAAAAAAGCAACGGTAAGTCTGCCTACTTGCGCACCTATAGATTCTTTAATACAAGAATCTGTCACACTGCCGACGCCTGCACCAACTAAAACACCCGAACTAAAATCTATAGAAGAACGATATCCATCACCTACACCAGAGGTCGCAAAAAACGATACCGAAATCAAAGCTGAAAAAGCCGTAGAAACAGGATTATTTAAAAAGGATATCAAAATAAAGCTTTTAATACCCGTAGCCGGAGAGATTTTAAATGAGTGTTCGTTAGATGCGTTAAAAAAATCTAAAACTTTAGGAGACTGGCGCACGCATAACGGCATTGATATAAAGGCAGATATGTCATCTGCAGTAAATGCAGCGGCAAGCGGAACGGTAGTGCTCTCAGAATATGACACTCAGATGGGATATGTAGTTAAAATTGAGCACGAGGGCGGATACGAAACCTTATATTCAAATCTTGCCTCGAACGAAATGGTAGAAGCAGGACAAAAAATAAATGCAGGAGAGTGTCTGGGCGCAATCGGAGACAGTGCCGTTTTTGAAAAATTAGAAGAATCTCATTTGCACTTTGAACTAAAAAAGGACGGGAAATATTTAAATCCTATGGAGTATATGGAATGATAAGAAAGTACCGTAGCTTAGCTACGGTACTTTCTTATCATTTTACTTTTTTATAACACTTTTGCCTTTGAACAGTCTGCACTAAATACAACAGCCATATTAAAATTCACCAATCATTTTAACTTCACAACTCAGCTCTACACTGAACTGTTTAAACACCGTTTCTTTTATTTTGTCAATCAACGCACAAACATCTGATGCGGTAGCATCGCCTGTTTGGTTTATAACAAATCCCGAATGTTTTTCAGATACAGCTGCACCACCGACAGATGCGCCCTTTAAGCCTGCATCTTCAATCAGCTTTGCGGCAAAATATCCCTCAGGTCTTTTAAATGTGCTGCCGGCACTCGGATATTCTAAAGGCTGCTTTTCTCTGCGACGGGCATTTAAGTCTTTCATTACTGCCTTTATTTCTTCTTCGTCAGCTTCTTTTAATTTAACTTTAGTAGATAAAATATACTTTTTACCATCTGTAAAAGCACTGCCGCGATAAACAAATTTATGCTCTGAATCTTTTAATTCTTTAACATCACCATTTTCGTCAAGATAGGTGGTCGATATAACAACATCTTTCATTTCGCCGCCATATGCACCTGCATTCATAAATACCGCACCGCCGACTAAGCCCGGGATTCCGCCTGAAAACTCGAGTCCCGAAAGGCTGTTTGATGCGGCAAAATTAGCAAGCTTAACAAGTGTTACACCACTGCCTGCAGTAATGATGTTATCCTCTTTTGAAAGACTGTCAAAGCCTTTACCTGTTTTAATTACAACTCCCCTTATGCCCTTATCGCCCACAAGTAAATTAGAGCCTGCGCCCATCACAAAAAACGGAACAGATTCTCTTTTTAAAAAACCAACCAATTCACAAAATTTTTCGGGTGATTCGGGTTCGACAAATACATCCGCAGGACCGCCTATACGAAAAGACGTATGATTTTTCATAGGCTCGTCAAACAACACATCGTTTTTTTGAAGACTGCTTATATATTCAATACACAGCTTACTAAGCAAATAATAACCCCCTAACAATTAATCGTCAAATACCTTTAAAGTCGGCAGACCGAACGGGTCTTCGTTTTCAAAACGCGACATATCAAAGCCCTTTCGCTTGCACAGATACGAAAGGAATTTTTCTGCCGTCAAATTCATTATTAATTCTTCGCTTACACCTGCTCTTTTTACAAGCTCCTCGGCAACCTCTGTTCGTGCAACCTCGTAAATACTGTGCGCATCAGTGCTTATAACAATTTTAACACCCAGCTCGGCACATCGTTTTGCAATATTTAAACAATTTTCTAAGCTGCCTCTGCGGGTTGCAAAAGAGTGATTATTTATTTCGATAATTTTATCCTGTTTTTTTGCCTCTTTTAAAACCTTGTCAACATCAAAAGGAAAGGCGGGTGTTCCGCAATGACCTATAATATCTACATACGGATTTTTTAAAACATTAATATAAGCATCGGTGTAGTCTTTGGCAATTTCATCTTTAAGAGCTGCATCGTGAATGCTGGCAATAACAAGGTCCAGCCGCGCAAGTGTTATCTCTGACAAGTCAATATTTCCGTTTGAATCTATTATATTCGCCTCGGCACCCTGCAATACGTAAATTCCGTCTATTTTGCGCGGAAGAGCCTTCAAATTCAGAAAATGCCATTCGTGCGGTGCATCGGGAATCGCCGGTGCGTGGTCTGTAATTGCAATAAGCTCTAAGCCCAACTCTTTTGCCCTTTTTACCATCTCGGATATGGAATTATATGCGTGAGAGCAGGCATTTGTATGTGTATGCGTTTCTGCTAAAAGCTTCATTTTTTACTTTCCTTGACCTTTCTTTATTCACTCATCTGCTCTAACAGACGGTTATTAAGCTCTTCAGCTGCATTGTGCCCCATTCTGCGTTGTCTGTGGTTCATAGCGGCAACCTCAACGATAATGGCAAGGTTACGTCCCGGCTTTATCGGAATAGTAAGCGACGGAACGTTAAGACCCAATACCTCTGTTGACTGAGTGTCTAAGCCCAGACGGTCGTAATGCTTTCCACTCTGCCAGGGCTCTAAATTTATAATAAGGTCAATATTTTCGGTATCTTTAACAGCACCCATACCAAATATGCGTTTAACATCGACAATACCTATACCGCGCAGCTCGATAAAGTGACGTATAATTTCGGGAGAGCTGCCGACCAAGGTTTTTGAGCTTACGCGTTTGATTTCGACAGCATCATCGGCAACCAGACGGTGACCGCGCTTAACAAGCTCGATTGCGGTTTCGCTTTTTCCTACACCGCTTTCGCCTATTAACAAAATACCCTCACCATATACTTCAACCAAAACGCCGTGCATTGTGGTCATCGGAGCAAGACTTACATTAAGAGCCAAAATAAGACCGCTCATAAACCTTGAGCTTCCTAAAGCAGTTCGCAAAACAGGGCGATTATATTTTGCCGCACATTCTAAGATTTCAGGAAAAACCTCCATATCGCGGGTAATAATCAGCGCAGGAATAGGATGAATGAAAAGCTGTTCTAATCTTTTTAAACGTTCATCTGAATCTAACTTTTCTAAATAAGTATGCTCAACCTTTCCTAAAATCTGGATACGGTTAGAATCAAAATAATCAAAAAATCCCGCTATCTGTAAGCTGGGTCGGTTTACCTCAGCAACTGTTATCGGAATATCCTCATACCCATCGGGAGAATAAATAATTTCAAGATTATGCTCAGCGATAATTGTACCTAATTTTACAAAAGTATTCATGTTAAAAGCACAGCCCTTCTTAAAGTGAAATTTGTGTTCATTATTATTATACTACAATATTTTAAATTTTTAAATACTAAAATTATTTATTTTTAGACTAGCTTTTTTGCGTTATTTAGTGTAAAATAATATATTAATGATAATTATACATCAAGGAGGATTACAAATGAGAGCAATAATCACTGTCGTAGGTACAGATAAGGTTGGAATAATCGCAGAGGTAAGCCGTGTTCTTGCCGAAAATCAGGTTAATATTTTAGATATTTCACAGACTATAATGCAGGATATGTTTACTATGATAATGCTGGTTGATGTTTCGGCATCTAAAATTGCTTTTTCTGCACTTTCAGATATGCTTTCATCTTTAGGTGATACGCTTGGTCTTTCTATTCGTATACAGCACGAGGACCTCTTTAATTCGATGCACAGAATTTAAGAAAAGAGCGTTATAAAGGAGTGAAAACACAATGATTAATACAATGGAAATTATGGAAACCATCAAGATGATAAGCGAGGAGCACCTAGATGTGCGAACCGTTACGATGGGTATTTCTCTTTTATCGTGCGCCGCAAATGATATAGACACCGCCTGTGCACGAATTTATGACAAGATTACACGTCAGGCAGAAAACCTTGTTAAAACTGCTACCGATATCGAAACCGAATTTGGTATTCCGATTATCAACAAACGTATTTCGGTAACCCCTGCGGCTTTAATATGTGAAAGCATTAAGGATGCCGATTCGTTTGTTAAAATCGCTCAGACCTTAGACAGAGCCGCAAAAACAACAGGTGTTGATTTTATAGGCGGATTTTCGGCATTGGTACATAAGGGTGCAACACGCGGAGACAAGCTGTTAATCGACTCGATTCCCGAGGCTTTGGCGACAACAGACAAGCTGTGTTCAAGTGTTAACGTGGGAACAACAAAAGCAGGTCTTAATATGGATGCCGTTCGTAAAATGGGTCAGGTTATAAAACAGACTGCAAACTTAACTAAAGATAAAGACGGTTTTGGTTGTGCTAAATTAGTTGTATTTTGTAATGCTGTTGAGGACAATCCGTTTATGGCAGGTGCTTTTCACGGCGTTGGCGAGCCTGACGCAGTTATTAACGTTGGTGTATCAGGTCCGGGTGTTGTAAAATGCGCTCTTGAAAAGGTAAAAGGGGCAGATTTCGGAACAGTTGCCGATACTATAAAAAATACTGCATTTAAAATAACCAGAATGGGCCAGCTCGTAGCTCAGGAGGCATCAAAACGTCTTGATATTCCGTTCGGAATAGTTGACCTTTCGTTAGCTCCTACCCCCGCTGTCGGTGATTCGGTTGCATATATCTTAGAGGAAATGGGTCTTGAGCAATGTGGAACCCACGGAACAACTGCGGCTTTAGCTCTTTTAAACGATGCTGTTAAAAAGGGCGGCGTTATGGCTACATCATATGTAGGCGGCCTTTCAGGTGCATTTATTCCCGTAAGCGAGGATGCAGGTATGATAGCGGCAGCACAAGCGGGCACTCTTTCTCTTGAAAAGCTCGAGGCAATGACCTGCGTATGCTCGGTTGGTCTTGATATGATTTGTATTCCCGGCGATACCAGCGCCGAAACAATTTCTGCAATCATTGCAGACGAAGCCGCAATCGGTATGGTTAACAACAAAACAACCGCAGTCAGAGTAATTCCTGCTCCCGGCAAAAAGGTCGGCGATGTTGTAGAATTTGGCGGATTATTAGGCAGCGGTCCTGTTATGAACGTAAATTCAAAATCAAGCGCAGACTTTATCAGCCGTGGCGGCAGAATCCCCGCCCCGATACATAGCCTGAGAAACTAATTTGGCAGGCTGCAGCATTTGCTGCAACCTGTTAATGTTGATATTGATATTTTGGGGGACTGATTATTTTGGAAAGAATTTTAAACGAATCTGAAAATAATTTTTTACTAAAGCTGCCTAAATGGGCGGTTTATGTGCTGGCATTTTTTCTTCCTGTTTTGTCAATGACTATAATATATGCCCTCTTTGGTGTGTATCCGTTCGGAGACAAAACAGTACTCGTTATGGATTTAAACATTCAGTATTCAAACTTTTTTGAATATTACAGAAAAGTACTTAGCGGCGATGCCGGACTTATATATACCTTTAACAAAGAAATGGGCGGAACTATGTTTGGTATATTTGCATACTATCTTTCCAGTCCGTTCTCTTTGCTGTTGGCATTCTTCCCAACCTCGATGCTGCCCGATGCTATTGCACTTATTACAGTTTTAAAAATCGGGGCAAGCGCACTTACCTTTGCAATATTTATAAGTCACTTGTTTAAAAAATCGGACTTATCAATTGTTCTGTTTTCTTGCGCCTATGCACTTATGATGTATCAGATGCACTACCAGATGTGTGTTATGTGGTTAGACGGTGTAATATGGCTGCCGATTATTTTGTTGGGAACAGAAAAAATTATAAACGGCAAATCAGGCTCTTTGTTTTTGGTTGCATTTACAATATCGCTGTTTTCTAACTATTACACCGCATATATGAATGCACTTTTTGTAGTTTTGTATTTCTTCAGCCGCTATTTTATCGTGTTTGATGAATTTGACAAAAAAGACCTGATTGCCAAAACCTTAAAAATGCTTGTTTTAGGACTTGCAGGTGTTTTAATGGCAGCAGTTATTCTTATTCCTTCATTTTTAGAAATGTTTAACGGAAAAATAAACTATAAGCCGGCCGTTCCCGATGATTTTTTAAACAAGGGAATTACCTCGATAGCTCGTCGCTTATTTATCGGTCAGTATGACAAAATAACAAATGCCGGAACACCAAACATTTTTTGCGGAATGCTTTGCGGAGTTTTGATAAGTATGTATTTCTTCAATTCTGAAATTAAGCTGCGCAAAAAGCTTATAACAGGCGGATTTTTTGCAATATTACTTGGCTCAATGTTTATAAGAGAACTTGATATGGCATGGCATATTTTCAGCTATCCCAACTGGTTTCCATACAGATATGCTTATGTTTTTTGCCTTTTAAGCATAGTAACTGCGGCAGAAGGATTTTATGAGATTAAAAAACCCTCGCGCGAGATGTTTTGGTGCGCAGTATGCGGATATTCTATACTTCTTGTTATAAGTATGCTGTTTGGAAAAGAGCTTATAACCGATTCAAGGCTTGCTGCCTGGAGTATAGTTTTTGCCGCTGTATACGTAGGTGCTCTGCTTCTTCTGCGCAAAAACAACAAGGGTATAAGAAGCATTATTTGCGCTTTTATCGTTCTTATTACCTGCATCGAGCTTATAATAAACGGATATGCTACACTAAGCGGTCTTAACCGCACTCATAAATACGTTTTGAAAGAAAATTATAATACTAAGGTTACCCAAATTGATGAGGTTGTTGATTATATGAAGGGGGCAGATGGCGGACTTGTTCGTATGGATAAAACCGCAACCCGAACAGAAAACGACCCTCTGTTTTTCGGATTTAACGGAATATCGCATTACAGCTCTAACTTTAACAGCAGCATTGTAAAACTAAACAACAAATTAGGTATGCTGCAAGAATCGGTGGTTACACGTTATGCAGGCTCAACGGTGCTTACAGACAGCATTCTAGGAATTAAATATATTGCCTCAGAAGATGTAATAAGTGACGATTACGAACTATTAAACAAAATTGAAGGCATTAACGTTTATAAAAATCCTTATGCTCAGAGTCTGGGTTTTGCCGCAGATTATGATGCTCTTAACAAGCCTGCTTACGGCTCATCATACTTTGAAAATCAGGATATGTTTACCTCCTCTGTTTTGGGTGATTCATATGTTATCGATACCAAAATTCCTGATATAAAAGACAAAAACGCAGTTGAATTTGTTACCGAATACAGCGGCTCGTATTATTTAAGTCTCGGCAAAAAATATACGGGTGATATTGAGCTTTATATAAACGGCGAAAAGACCGCGTATCCTTATGATAACATAACCAAAAAAGTGTTTTATTTAGGAAAATATGCTGAGGGAGTAAACATTTCGGTGAAATTTATAAAAGCAAAAGAAATTTCAAATCCCGAGCTTGCCTGCTTTGATACCGAACGTTTTTATTTTGACTGCGCTAAAAAGAATGCAGAGTCTGCATTTAACATAAGCGAATATACCGACACAATGATAAAAGGAACGGTTAATATAAACGAAGGCGAAATTCTTTTTACAACTATTCCTTATGAAAAAGGCTGGACTGCGTATGTTGACGGTGAAAAATGCGAAATAAAGCCGGCGCAAGGTGCCTTTGTTGCCGTATCGGTCCCCGAGGGCGAACACGAGGTAGAGCTTCGCTACAGTCTGCCCGGATTTAAAGCATCGCTTGTTATATCAATTGTTACCTTTGCCGCGGTTTTGGCTTTAGCCTTTTTAAAAAAGAAAAAACCGCAATTATTTAAATTGTAATAAAAATTTGATTATTTATGTATAAAAGGTAATATCAGGGGGAATGATAGTATTGACCTCACAAAATACATTGAAACCGACTTACCCCAAAGTCGGAAACCCCCTTTAAAATGGGAATGGAAAAAAGCGCAAACCGGCTCGGTTTGTTAATTCCAAAGCTTTTTCCTATCTCCTATGAAAACACCGCAGACTTTAGGTAAATAGCGATAGATTAATATATTACTATTTACCGACAGTCAGGGGTGTGAAAAGAGAGTATATCACTTTAATTAAGTGGTATACTCTCTTTCTCTTATAATCCCAATATGTTCTTATGATGTCCCACATCAAGCAACAAAATAATAATTCCGTTCTCATATTTCCATAATATGCGTATATCCATATTAACACTCATTTCAAAAACATTGTCAAGCCCTTGCACCTTTTTGGTGCGCAAAGAAGGATAAAACGGATTTTGAATAAATAATTTTAATTTGTTTGCAACTAATTTCTGCTCTTGTATTGTCAGAGATTTCAGATTCTTTTCAAATTCTTTTGTATACTTTAGTTTATACATTATCTACATCTATCCCCATATCAGCAAACATATCCTCGACAGTATCAAAACCTTCTTGTGCTGAAAGTTCAGTTTCAGAGTCTTTTATCAATTTTGCAATTTTTAATAATTTATCCTTTGGGTATACGATAACCGGACAAAGAAATATGCCTCCATCCTTTTCTACAATGTCAAATTTATCGCCTTCGGAAATTCCCAGCTTTTTTATAATTTCAGCCGGTATAGTAATTTGAGAACGACCTCTGATTTCTGCCAACATATCAATCACCTCTCACAGTTTCTGAATTTCTGATTTTCTTACACTATTATTATATGCAATTTTATTAAAAAAGTCAAATTTTTTTATTTTACATTATTAATTTTTTCATTTACTAAAACGATAAGCAAAAGCAGACGGAATACCCGTCTGCCCTCTCATTTATTTATGTATAGAAATAGTATTTTCAATATCGCCGGGAATCCAATCTACTGTAAAGCCAAGACATTCAGCGGCATATCGAATTGGGATGTATGTTCTGCCTATGCTATTATCTATATAAGATGGAACATCCATCGTGTGTTTTTGACCATTTATCCAGTATTCGCTTTTCCCTATAGGAAATTCAATTTTAATTCCTGGCATTTCTCCGATAGCAATTTGATTTTCCTGATTCCAAATAACTGATACTCCCATACTTTCAAGACATTCTCTAAATGGATACATAGTTCTTCCATTTTTATTTTGAATTTTTTGTGTTAGTTTTATTTCACTATCTTCAAATAAAATCTTTATCTTTTTCTCGCAATAAGATGTTAAAAAGTTGGCGTATGAATCATTAGGTATCCCCCAACAATTACCAGCTTTGTCAATAATTAATACACTTCTATGTTTTAGTGTATCGCCATTAACATTGTATATTTCAATTGGTTCTAATACATTATTTAATTTATACAAAGTGTCTGGAATCTGCTTATATCCGTTAGTAGAATTATAACCTATAGCATATAATTCGTTATTTTCACTCATTGCAAACGCACCATTATGGTATAATTTTTTAAATTTTATATCATTTGACAAACAAAAAGTGTTTTCGCTTTTATATGTGCCTCCAGCCATTTTGGTTTGATATAACAATCCATTTCCGTCAATATATATAAATTTATTATGACTGTTTTCAATATTGAAGGCAAAATCCTTTATAGTACGCCCAGTCTCATATTTACTTGCTGCCCCCAAGTGATAACTATACATTGTGCCGCTATTATCAATACATGCAACTTCGGGAACACTATTACCTCTGCTGTATGTTATTATTCCAAAAGAAGTGTTGATATTTGTATTACAAACATTTATTGTCCCTTTGTCATTACCATATCTATCATACTCATAAGACAACAATTCGCCGTTGTTTTTCAATAGACAGTACTCACTGTCATAGCTACCGTAAGATATGTCAGATATGTCAGATGCAATAAAGGTCTTGCTGAATTTTTTTATTATATCACTACTCATTTCATGGAAGCCGTTATGTTCATCTCTTTCGGGTTTAGTATTTTTATAATAGTAAACCTCTCCATTTTGCTTATGTACTAATAATACATATTCTAATCCAGTAGAATTTTTTCCCAAAACTTCCTTCACGTCAGTATCTACTAAAATAGATGTGTTGTTCTTGCCGTCATAAATATAAAACTTTAAATTATTATCCACATCAATGTATGTAATAATGTCAGCAGAAGCAGATTGTCTATATCCTTCCTCAATAGTTACATAATAACATCCAAAAGTATTAATAATATCTTTTGCATTGAGACCTGTCAATATTTTTTCTTCTTTTTCTCCATTATAGTTAACGGTATAAGTATAAAGATCTCCATTGTTTTTTATAAAAAAGTTGCCATCAATCTTTTTTATATCATTAACTACAAATTCCTTGTTTTGCGTTGTCACATCCTTTTCGCTAACATATACATATCCAGATGAAGTTAAAATATGTATGTTATTATTGCCTATATAGGCTTCACTAATCGGTATTTCTGCCGCTTGTACAATCGTTACCAAAGATAACATCATGACCAAAGTTAAAATTACGCTTATAAATTTTTTCATAGATATAACCTTCTTTCTTTATTTATTTTAAAAATTCATTTTCAAATTGTTTATTATTTGTACCACCATCCTTAATAGTTAATAATTATAAAAAAATGCGCCTGCCGAAGCAGACGCATAAAAAACGCAAGCTCCGGTAGTCGCCAAACTATTTTAATAGATAGGTATACTTATACACTCTACTAAATGGAACCTGCGTTTTTAACAAAATCCATAAGTAGAATGTAAAAAAGCATACAAAAATATACAGTTATCCTATATAGAATACCTAAAATAAATTATTAAAATAGTTTGGCATAATTATTATATCACATTTTCAATATTTTATCAATATGTTTTATAAAGTGCTTTTTACAATCTTCACCAAGTTGATAAATTGTCGATTCGATGAAAAACACCGCAGACAAAAGTACGGGGTTAATAAGGAAGTATGTTCCGCAAGATTAGAAATAGTCTTGTGGTATTTCCTTTTTATCGGGAATAAACTCTTTTTGCGGAGTAAACTCACCGATGAAATTAAAAATAATCTGTATCTTTTGTACTCTGTGTCCGCTTGATTTATCGGGAGCGTGAACAATAATTTTCATAATAAATTCATTTACAATGGTCGGTGTTAATTCTTTAATGCCGACATATTTTTTGACAATTTCGTGAAACTGCCTAAAGTCAATTTGCTGCCTGTCAAAATTGTTTGTTTCTTCTTCAAAGACGTTAATTTGTTTCTGTAATTCTGTCTGTTCATTTTCGTATTCAGCAGACAGTTTCAAAAATCTCTCATGCGATATTGCACCTGTTATATCGTCCTCGTAAATTCTTTTAAAAATCTTGTCAAGTTCCGCTATGCGTTTTTGAAATTTTGCTATTTGCTTTTTCTTGTTCTGTATCTCTTTTGACTGCTCATCCAACTGTTGTTTTGCTACAAGATTGAAAAACTTATCTGCATTATCATACATCATTGCAGTAACCTCAAAAATCTGACTTAACACAATTTTCTTTAAAGTTTCCTCGCGGATAAAATGAACAGTGCAGCTGCCTGTATTCCCTTTGTATTGAGAACATCTGTAATGGTCTTGTGTGCTGTCAAATCTTTTGCAAGTTGCAAAGTGCAATTTGCTGCCGCAATCAGCACAGAATATCAAGCCGGAAAATAAACCTTGCTTATTTGTTTTAGTATTTCTGCGTTTGCTTTGCCTTAATTCCTGCACCCGTTCCCATTGCTCTTTTGAAATGATAGGCTCTTGTGTGCCATAAAATATCGCCCAATTTTCTTTCGGATTTTCCAATTTCTTTTTGAGCTTATATGACTTTGTGTAGGTCTTAAAATTCACAGTGCAGCCGGTATATTCCATTCGCTCTAAAATATGTATAACAGAGTTCTCATTCCAATGATACGGATTGTCAGGTAACGACTTACCTTTAGCTTGTGTATAATAAGATTTCGTTGTCAGTATTTTTTCTTTTCTCAAAATTTTTGCTATCTGTGTAGGTCCTTTCCCGTCAATACACAAATCATAAATTTTTCTTACAACTTTAGCTGCAGGCTCGTCAATTATCCATTCCTTTTTATTATCGGGATTTTTCATATATCCGAATATAGGCTGTCCCAAGTGTTCTCCCGACATTCCCTTTGACTTAAACACCACACGGATTTTCTTGCTTGTGTCCTTTGCATAAAAGTCATTAAACAGGTTGCGGAAAGGGGTAAAATCATTGTCGCCTTTGAAACTGTCAACTCCGTCATTGATTGCGATTAAACGGACATCATTATCAGGGAAAAATATCTCTGAAAAATAACCGACTTTGAGATAATCTCGCCCAAGTCTTGACATATCCTTTACAATAACCGTTTTAACCTTTCCGTCCTCAATATCCTTTATCATTTCTTTAAAAGATGGTCTTTCAAAATTCGTACCGCTCCAACCGTCGTCGATATAAAATTGAGGTGAGGGATAATTGTTGTCGTTTGCATATTTACTTAAAATCGCTTTTTGATTTATAATACTGTTACTGTCGCCATCCAATGCGTCCTCTTGTGATAATCTGCAATAGAGAGCAGTAATTGCGTCGGGCTTATTCATTATTAAAATCCTCCTTTTCGTTGCCCGACAAAACAGAGTGTATATTTGAATTATAACGCGCTTTTTCTGAATTGTCAGCCTCTTTTACCTTTATTTTTTCATTGAGCATTAAACGAATGATTTTGTTATTCAATGTTTCCGTCCCTGAAAAGGTTGTTTCAATCTCGTATGTTGTACCGCCCATTTTATATTTTGTAATATAGCCGTAGTCTTTTTGTTGCTTATTCATTCCTATCCAATCCTTTCCGTTAAGTAATTAAAAACTATATAATAGCAAGCATAGCCAATGGATATCCATTGACACAAAATCAAATTTTCCTGCCTGCTATTTTTAACTAAATAGCAAGCACAGTAAGTGGTTATCCACTTACGAAAATTTGATTTTATTTTGGGGTATTCCCAAACCCTTTTTCATTTCTTTATGTTAAGGAAATGAGATAATAATTTCCGTTCCAATTTCCATATCTCGTCCATTAAAGTTTTGATGTCTTTTATGTCCTGTTCATAGACAATGTTCTGACATATCCGCTTTGCGATTATGTTTATATTTCTGCCTATTGCAGAAAGTTCAGCGGTGTGCTTTTTTATTTCGGGAACGTCAAGTAGTATGATATATCCGTCAATCGCCATTTTACGCATATATGCCCCTAATTGTGCCGTTGGAAGCTGTGCCATTTTTAATTCTATAAGCTCCCGTTCTTCATCTGTAACTCTTACAATAATTTGTTTGTTTCTTTTTCTATTTGTCATGAAAATTCCGCCTTTCTTTTTGTTCTCATTTAATAAACGATATAAGTTGTAAAAATACAACCTCTGTGAGAAAAAATTTTGTCCTCATATAAGTAACACGCAAAAACTCAAAACAGCAACTTTTACAAAAAATTTTTATTATTTTTTCTCTTATATAGGTAACACTCAAATGGATGATTTTACACAGTTAATAGCAAAAATATTTTATAGGATTTTTCTCTCTATACTTACTACCATCAAAATTATGTTTTTGCCAAAGTTTCAAAAAAATTTATCCCTCATTTACTAATACGCTTTCAAATCATAAAATGCAAAATTTTGAAAAATAAAATGGTTAAAGTATAACAAAAACAATTGCATAATTTGTGTGTTTTGGAGATTTTCTAACGATATCGTGAGATTTGTTGACTTATTGGCAAATATATGCTATAATTTAGATAACCCATTGTTGTGTAATTGTATAGAGAGGTGTAAATATGCCAGTAAGTTATAATAAATTATGGAAAATACTTATAGATAAAAATTTAAAAAGAACAGATTTAAAAGAATGTGCAGGTATTAGTTTCAATGTTTTAGCAAAAATGGGAAAAGACGAAACAATTTCAATGGAAAGCATCGAAAAAATATGTATCGCTTTAAATTGTAATGTTGGAGATATATTAGAAATTGTAAATGAGCCTACCAAATGTTATCATAAGCCAACAACAATTGAACTATTTGCAGGTGCCGGTGGCTTAGCGCTAGGCATTGAAGAAGCTGGATTTGATACAATTTCTTTGGTTGAAGTTGACAAAGATGCAGCTGATACTCTTAAATGTAACCGTCCTAACTGGAATGTTATTTGTGATGATATTGCAAATATTTCGTGCTTGGATTTGGAAGAATATTTCGGAATAAAAAAAGGTGAACTTGATTTATTATCTGGAGGTGCACCATGTCAGTCTTTTTCTTACGCGGGAAAAAGATTAGGACTTGAAGATGCTCGTGGAACATTGTTTTATCATTATGCAATGTTTTTGGAAAAACTACAGCCCAAAATGTTTTTGTTTGAAAATGTTAAAGGATTACTTACTCATGACAGAGGTAGAACATATCAAACGATACTTGACATATTTGAAAAAGCAGGATACACAATCACAAAATCCCAAATCAAAGTATTAAATGCGTGGGATTATGGTGTTGCACAAAAAAGAGAACGACTTATAACAATTGGAATAAGAAACGATTTAACAGAAAAGATTAAATTTGATTTTCCTGCTCCACATAAATACAAACCAGTATTGCGTGACATATTATTGGATTGTCCCAAAAGCGAAGGTACACCATATTCAGAATATAAAAGAAAAATATTTGAGTTAGTTCCTCCCGGTGGATATTGGAGAGATATTCCTGAAGATATTGCAAAAGAATATATGAAAAGTTGTTGGTATATGGAAGGCGGTAGAACAGGAATTTTAAGACGACTAAGTTTAGATGAGCCTTCTCTTGCGGTTTTAACTTCGCCAAGCCAAAAGCAAACTGATCGTTGCCATCCATTAGAAGCAAGACCATTTACAGTTAGGGAGAATGCTCGATGCCAAAGTTTCCCTGATGATTGGCAATTTTGCGGTAGCATAGGACAGCAATATAAACAAGTAGGAAATGCAGTGCCAGTTAATTTGGCATATGAAATCGGTGTAAAAATAAAAGAAGGATTGGAGTGCTTATAATGTGGAATTTATCATTTATCAGCGAAAAAGATTTTGAGACTCATGTTCAAGATACTATAAAGAAATACGGCGAAAAATTAGAGTCTTTTGATTTGAAAAGATTTAATAAAAATTTGATTGACCCTATAAAACTTATTTTTGATAAGACAGTATATCAATCTACTTGGGAAGAGATTGTTAGCAACGAAATATTTAGACAGAGAGATAAATCTAACAATAATGACATTGGATATTTTCATCAAAGAATATTTCAATACATAAAGAATTGCCATGTTCCTCCTAATGGTGAAGAAGGCGGATGGGATGTAATTTATCAAGATGACAACGGCATAAATCTTCCAGATGGTAATACAGTAAAAACTGTTTATGTAGAAATGAAAAATAAACACAACACAATGAATTCGGCTTCAGCCGGAAAGACCTTTATAAAAATGCAGAATCAATTATTGAAAGACGATGATTGTGCTTGTTTTCTCGTTGAAGCAATTGCTCAACGTTCTCAAAATATTAAGTGGGAAACAACCGTTGATAAGGTTAAAGTTGGACACAAACTTATTCGTAGAGTAAGCATTGATAAATTTTATTCTTTGGTAACAGGACAAGAAGATGCTTTTTATCAAATGTGTATGGTTTTGCCGGAAGTTATACAAAAGGCAGTTAGTGATTTGGGTTCTTCACTTGTTCCGCACGATACGGTTGTAGAAGAATTACAAGCAATTGCAAAAGAACAAAATATTGAATCAAATGATTTAGCTATTGCAATGGCTGTTTATATGTTAGGATTTGGCTCGTATAACGGCTTTGAAAAATAGCGTTTAGGAAGTGTTGCAAATGAGAAAAACTTTACTTGACTTAGTAAATTCAGCTATTATATACGAGTATTCTTTACCTAACAAAGAACATGATATTGAACTTTCTGCTTATTCAACAGCGAAAGATACATGTTTTTCACAAAAAACTGATAACGATATAGCAGAAATCATATATAACGGAATTGTCGAATATGCAATGAATGAATACGATATCAACTATGAAGATATTGATACAGAGCATCTTAGGGCAATGGCCGAAAATGTTAGATATAATGAAAACGCAACAAACAGAACCGAAATCAGCTACGGGTTTTATGGTGAAGTTTTATTATATGCAATACTATATTCGCGATTTAATACTGATGTATTAATTTCTAAGGGATATTTTTATGATCCACTCGAAAAAGGTGAAGCAAAAGGATATGACGCCTATCACCTTATTCAAAGAGGGAGCAAAGTGCAGTTGTGGTTTGGAGAAGCAAAATTTCGTGTTGATTATAAAAAATCAATTACAGAAGTAATCAGTAGTTTGAATAATGCTCTAAGTGAAAACTATTTCAAAAAGAACATTTTATCAATATCAAAGAAAAAACATAATATAAGTAATGGGAGCGGAATTATAGACTTGCTTAAACCAATTACGGAAAGTTGGAGAAAAGATGTTTCAATTGTTATTGCAGATGAATTAAAAAAGAATAATATTACATTAGTTTATCCGATTTTAATTGCATATGAAAAAAAGAAACGCAAGGATTACCACGATAATATTAAAGAGTGTATAAAGCATATTAGAGACCTGTATGCAACAGGTGAATACAAACTGTCCACAAATATAGATGTAAAAATTTTCTTTATGTTTTTGCCTGTAGATAATGTAAAAGAAATTAAGGAGTCTGTTGTTGAATGGATATCTACCAAAAAACCATTGATTTAATAAAAGAATACTATGTATCCGAAGATGGAAATCAAGCAAAATTAATACATAAAGTTTGTGACTATTTTGATGATTTAAAAGGAACAAAACTTTCTGCTGCCCAAATGAGTTTTCTTATGGATTTCTCTAATATTGTTGGTATTCCACAATATATGGAGTTACTTGAAGATAAATATGAAAAGGCGTTGCCTGAAACAGAAATTAAAACATTATCAAATATTGGTTCGGATATCCATAAAGCAAGTTTAACTGTAGATCGTGGTATTGTTTTACATAAATATCAAAAGAATGTTCTTGACTCTTTTTCTCATGATAAACAAAATAGATATGTACTATCTGCTCCAACATCTTTTGGAAAAACATATGTTGTTTATGAAATAATTCGTAAAATGAATTATGAAAATATAGTTCTCATTTTCCCTACCATTTCATTATTGTCTGAAAATTTTGAGGGACTAATTGAAAATGAAAATTTTAGACAGTATACTTTACATACTTTAAGTGAAGATGATGAATTAGGAGAAAAAAATATATGGATTTTTACTCCTGAGCGCTTTTTATCCTTTATAGATAAGCAAAACAGACAAAGATTCGATTTTATATTTATTGATGAGGTCTATAAAATTGATAACGAATTTATCATTGACAAAGAAACCACAGGAGAAAACGAACGGGATGTAGCATACAGAATTGCGTTGGAATTTGCTTGCCGAAAAACTAAGGATATGTTATTGGCTGGACCATATATGAATATGGATTCAGAACAAAAAAATTCATTTTTTAATTTCATTCAAGACAAAAAGTTTGAAATTTTAAATTATAATGATATAGAGATAGTTAATAAATCTCATGTTACAATTAAATCTAAAAAAGAATATACAATTGACGGAATAAAAATTCCTATCAATTCAAATTCGATATATGGTAAAACATATGCAATTACCAGAGCTTTAACTACCCCATATGAAAATACCATTATTTATAATAATACTAAATATGGAACAGAAAGATATGCAAAAGAATTTATTAGCTTAATGCAAGACGAGCAAATTGAATTTACTTGTAACGATGAAATATATAATATTTTTATCGAACATTTAGAAAAACAGTTTGGTGAAGATTGGATTGTTGTAAGAGCTTTAAAACATGGAATAGGCGTTCATCACGGTCTTGTACCTAAATACATTCAAAAAGAAATTATTAACCTTTTTAATTCGGGGAAATTGTTAATTTTAATCTCTACAACAACAATAACAGAAGGTGTAAATACTACAGCTAAGAATATTATAATAACGTCAAGTAAAAAAGGCTCAAAAATACTACGCAATTTTGATGCTAAAAATATTGCAGGCAGAGCTGGTAGATTTTTAAAGCATTACAGTGGTAGAGTCGTTATTATAAATAACGATTTTGAAGAAATTATGGAAGCCAACGATATGCCACTACAGCATAAAAATTTTGATGAGAAAAAAGATAAAACCGATGTGGATTATCAAATTACATCAGAAAAATATTTAACCGGAACAGATATTGAAAGAAAAAGAAACATTGAGGAAGAAATAGCAAAAAGACAAATACCAAACGATATTATTAACCAGTACAAAGTTGTTAGTCCTATGGATAAAATTAATGTTTATGATAAACTTATAACCTTGTCTGATTATCAACAAAAAAATATTTCTCAATTAATAAGCTCGTTAGCATACAAAAAGCAAATAACGTGGGAGGGATTTCAGGTAATTATAGATATATTACTGCCAATAGTATCGGAATTAAAAATCAAAAGCTTGATTGAAGCGAAATGCCAAGATAGTGATAACTCGATATTAACAGCTAAACTATATTATTATTTATCAGGAGGCTTTCACGGGCTACTAAAATATACATTAAAAACAACGGAAATCGATAAGGCAATGCGAGATACATCTGATTTAGTATATAATACCTTCAGATATCAATTGGTTAAATATTTAGGTGTATTTGATATTATGTATAAATATGTCAAAAGTATCCAAACAGGTAAGTCTATTGATGAGATTGCCGGAATAACAATTTTGCTTCAAAAACTTGAACACAATGCTTTTAATGAAAACGCAAGAATTGTAAGTGATTATGGTGTTCCGTTTAGTATTGTTCAATATTATGACGATAATACTAATACGCAGTTTGATAAATATGAGCAGTATATTTATCACAAAGTAGCAAAGATTATTAAATAATATTCTCAATAGGTATTAAGCCCCCAAAACGCTTAGTACCTATTTTAAATTGGAATAAAGCGTTTTTATACTTTTAAGAGAGAAAGAGTGTAACAATAGAAGCCATTTTTTAGGTTTTGAATATAAAACCATTACCTTGTAAGTTTTAGGCTTTGGAAAGTGCTAAAATAGGGCATTTTTTAACCTCTATCGCGTGACATTTTGCCCCGTATATGAGAAAAGCACATCACACTATAAATGTGATATGCTTAACTCTTTTTTACACCCTGCTTGTCGGTAGATAGTGATATTTTCAATACTTCCTTATCACTACCCACCTAAAGTCTGCGGTGTTTTTATTATTCGTCGTATAACATACCTTTCCTGATTTTTACTGTTGCATCCTCTTTGCCCAGCCATTTGGCTATTGCAAAGGCAAAGTCGTGCGATGTGCCTGCCCCGCGTGATGTAATTACGTTTTCGCAAACGCAAACGCGTTCATTTACCACCTCGGCACCTATAAGCTTATCTTCAAATCCGGGATAGCAGACAGCACGTTTGCCCTTTAGCAATCCTGCGGCACCAAGCACCTTAGGTGCTGCACATATTGCCGCAACAAGACCGCCGCCTTTATAACATTCTGCCAGTTTTTCATTAACAATAGAGCTTGCCTCAAGATTATCTGCTCCTGGCAGACCACCGGGAAGAATAACCGCCTCAGGCTCTGCATCACATATTTCGTGCATACGCAAATCTGCTACAACAGGAATGTGATGTGCGCCCATAACTGCATTTGAATTGCTTACGGATACTGTTTTTACATCTATTCCGCATCTGCGCAAAATATCCACGGTAGCGAGTGCTTCAATTTCTTCAAATCCATCTGCTAAAAAAAGTATAACCATTACACATTCCTCCTGTAATATTTAGTTAAAACAACCTTGATTTTCGATTTGATTTCAGATATTATATATTTACCTTATCATTATATACAACTTTTTTCAAAAACACAAGCGGAGAGTGATATTTTTGCAAACAATTTTAGTAGATGCACGTTTTTACGATGAAATATGCAGCCTTTGGGGAGAAGATTACCGCATATTGCCGTCGTATGTAAGCAATTTGCTTGCTCAGCCGGTATGCGCACACCCCGATATGACAATTTGTTCACTGGGTGAGGGAGTGTATGTCTGCTCTTATGACAGCTTTAGCTATTACAGTCGCATTTTGTCGGATTGCAACATTAAATTGGTACAAGGAAGCACGCGTCTTAAAAGTAACTACCCCGACGATATTGCATATAATGTAGCAAGAGCGGGCAAATATCTGATTGGTCACAAGGATTTTTCAGATCCTGTCCTCCTGCAAGCTGCAAAAGAAAAAGGTCTGTTGTTTTACCCGTCAAAGCAAGGCTATGCTAAATGTTCCTCCTGCATTATTTCTGAAAATGCCTTGATAACGTCAGATCCCTCCATTGCCCGCTCTGCGCAGGAGGCAGGGATTGATGTGCTTAAAATCCGCTCGGGATATGTCAAGCTAAAAGGATATGACTGCGGATTTATAGGCGGTGCATGCGGTTTAATGCCAACGGGAGAGTTGCTTTGCTTTGGTGATATAAGTCAACATCCTGACTATGATGAGATATATAAATTTTGCAAAAAATACGGTGTCAATTTAAAATTTTTAAAAAACAGACCATTAGAAGATATAGGAACAATTTTGAGTATAGATGCTTAAAATCCGCTTATAATAACCATAAGGAATACGGAGCAGCCATAAAAATATCTGCCAAAAAAGCAAATATTTTTATGGCTGCTTCGACCAAAGGAGTGACGCTTGTGTATGATAAGGTAACGCTCGGCGTTCGAGGCGACTTAAACCTTTTAAAAAAACATATGATGCAAAACAGAGATTGCAGCAGACGAATTTTATTTTTTATGTCGGAAAAAAAAGACGAACCCCACACCATAGAATTTATAACAGAAAATAAGCCTGAGCTTTTAGAAAGCTTTTTAAATATTTTGGCAGAATACATTATAGAAAGATACGAAAACCAATTGGCAGAGCGAATTATATGCGAGGACTATTCTTATATTTCGCCTTCGCAAAAGCGGTTAGTAATGAGAAAATTAGCAGATTTAAACGACAATGATGAGATTGGATATTATCCGCGCAAAAAGTCCGTTTTAAAAAGTCTTTATGAGTATGTTGCAGAAGAAGACAAAATGCTTTTAGACGGATTTGTTTCGTTCAGGCTGAAAGAATACGAGCAGCTTTTGCGCGATGCCGTACATTATCTGGCAGAAGACTGCATAACTCAGCAGGAATATAATGATTTTATTGACCTGTTAAAATACTTTGTAAATATTCAGGAATCCCGCCCCCGCCTTACACACGTTATAGTAGGTAGCAACGGGCAATACGAGCTTTACTCTGAGCAAAAAGAAAATATAACTCTTCGCTGTATGTCAGATTTTGTTGATATAGATGATTTGCCCGATAATATAAATTATGACGATTTATTAATTAGTATGCTGATAACTTTAGCACCAAAATCAATTGTCGTACACAATGCAAAGCTTATAAAAAATAAAGAGCTTTTTAAAACCATCGATTTGGTTTTTAATAAAAATATGGTTTATTGTAATGGCTGTGAAATGTGTAAAGCGATTAATGAAGTAAAATAAAGGAGCTGTAGCAAAATGATTTTCATTTTGCTACAGCTCCTTTGGGCTGGACGGAAAATAGCGCAGATTGGACAAACTGAACCCGTAGGGGTTACCCGAAGGCGTACGTGGGTACGCCGAGAGGTGAAGTTTGTTCAAAACACAAGGTATTATAACAAAAGGAATTCGTCAAATGACGAATTCCTACATTAAGCTTTATGTTATTTTGACTTTTTTGTTTTAATCAAAAGGCTTGGTCATGCGTTTTATTTGCCTTGTGTGGTATGCGCATTTTGCTACAGCCCCTTTATTTTACTCTGCCAGCATTTCGCCTATTTTAAATACATCGCCTGCGCCCATTGTAAGAACAATATCGCCTGAGCTTACGTTTTGCTTAATATATTCTGCAATTGCATCAAAGCCCTTTATATATGCCGAATTGTGAGATTGTGCATCAATTGCCTCTGCTAAATCAAGAGAATGAATAAGTCCTGTATCCTTTTCGCGTGCGGCATAAATATCGCTTACAATTACGTGGTCACAATCTGAAAAGCTTGCGGCAAATTCGTCTTTAAGCTTTAATGCGCGGGTATAGGTATGCGGCTGGAAAATGCACCACACCTTGCCGTTTTTAGCTGCCGCACGTGCCGCAGTAAGCGTTGCACGGATTTCCGTCGGATGATGTGCATAATCGTCAATGATTTTAGCACCCCGAAAGCTTCCTTTATATTCAAAGCGTCGATTTGTGCCGCTAAATGATAATATACCTTTTTTAATATTGTCTGCATCAACGCCCAAAAGGTGAGCGCAAGCAATGACCGAGAGTGCATTACTGACGTTGTGCATTCCAGGAACGGAAAGCTTTGCGTGCATAAAAAGCTCATTATTATACAAAACATCAAACTCAGCGAATCCGTTATCGCCAAAAACTATATTTTCTGCACGCCACATAGCATCTTTTGAGTTTATAGCATAGCTTATAACCTTACAGGTAGCACCCTCTGTTGCTCGTATTACCTCGGCATCGTCAAAATTTGCAATAACTGCGCCCTCGGGCGGAATCAAGGCTATAAAATCTTTAAAATAGCTTACAATTTCATCTAAATCCTTAAAAAAGTCTAAGTGGTCCTCTTCGATATTTAAAATAATACCGTATAACGGAAAAAACTTTAAAAAACTACCGCTGTATTCACATGCCTCCATAACAAGATAGTCTTTGGCTCCGTCACGCATATTTCCGCCGATTGCAGGCAATACACCGCCGACTAATATGCTCGGGTCTAAATCTGCCGCCAGCAAAACGTGCGACAGCATAGAGGTTGTTGTAGTTTTGCCGTGTGTTCCGCTTACGGCAATAGGATTTTTATATCTTTTCATCAGAGCTCCTAAAAGGGTTGCTCTTTCAATAGCGGTAATTCCAAGCTCTTTAGCACGTAAAAGCTCAGGATTGTCCTTTGCTATTGCTGCTGTATATACTACAAGACCTGCACCGTCTATATTCTCTGCTTTATGACCTATGCTTACAGGGATTCCCTTGCTTTCTAATTCCTCGGTCATCGCGCTTTTTTTAAAGTCAGAACCGCGAACACTAAAACCGTCATTTTTTAAAATTACAGCCAAGGCACTCATGCTTATGCCGCCTATGCCAATAAAAAATATATCTTTTTTCGGGTCTGTTTTATTCAAATTAAAATTATTCATTATAATGCCCCCATATAAAGCTCTTGTTTTATCTTATTATATTATTATATTGTATATTGGAAAAAATTAAAAGTATTTTTTGAAAAAAATCCCGTATATTTCACATTTTTTCACAGAAAATAGTAGCAAATATAAAACGCGGCAGCGAAAAGGAGCATGACAAATGGAAATTACAGATATCAGAATCAGAAAAATTAATCTTGAATCAAAAATGAGAGCAGTAGTTTCGGTAACCTTTGATAACTGTTTGGTTATCCACGATATTAAGGTTATCGAGGGCGCGGATAAAATGTTTGTGGCAATGCCCTCAAGAAAGACCCCGGAAGGTGAATTTAAAGATATTGCGCACCCTATTAATGTAGAGATGCGCGACAAGCTTGAAAAAGGTATTTTAGACAAATATCAGATGGCATTGGTTGCAGAAACTGAGGAAACATCTGCACTTCCTTTATCATAAAAATAAGCTGTGACAAAACATTTGTCACAGCTTATTTTTATACCGCCATCTTACATTTAACAATCATTTCGGTTACATCGGTCAGCACCAATTCGTTGTTTTGATTAAACACCTCAAAGGTAAGCTCAACAATGCCGTTTTTTGAGTTTCGCTTTGTAAGCTTCGTTACCGTACAGGTGCTTGTCAAAACATCCTCTGCAAACACAGGTTTTAACCATTCGATTTTTGTGGATTTACCTGCAAGAAGTTCGTCCCCTGCCAAATCGTTTTCAAGATATTTTGCCCAGACCGCCATAAATGACATAACTCCAGGAGCAATAAGCTTGCCGAAAAAGGTGGATTTAGCATATTCTTCATCGGTATGAAGCGGGATGTTATCGTATTTTTTTGCAAAATCAATCATATCATTTTTATCTATAACTGCAGGCTCAATCTGAGTTTTTGAGCCTAACACAAACTCTTCAAAATACATTTTTAAAACCTCAGCTATTATAAGTATATTTGGTATTTTACCATAAGTAAAAAAAG
>JAZOBB010000066.1:0-10871 GCA_045595745.1 Clostridia bacterium
TTATTGAAAAAGCGCGT
This sequence comes from Clostridia bacterium, assembly GCA_045595745.1. Classification (GTDB taxonomy): domain Bacteria; phylum Bacillota; class Clostridia; order UBA1381; family UBA9506; genus RGIG1666. The sequence continues at coordinate 18 of JAZOBB010000066.1, forward strand.
GGTTGCTTGCTTTTTACGAATTTGAACTCTACCGTACCAACGTACGCCGACGAATTCAAATTCGTAAAATCTAACTTCCTTTTTCGAAGCCTGCCAGTGTGTCGATAGTTTATCGACACACTGAGCGGTGCTTTAAAGCACCGCTATTTTACTTCAATAAACTCCGTGTCCTTATACTTATCCTTTATCTCATCGCTAAAGACGTAATCTGTTATTATTGCATCTACATCGTTTAAATCAAACAGATTCATCGGCGAATTGACATTTATTTTTTCGTGATCCGCCAAAAAGTACCGTTTTTTTGAGTTTGCCGCCATAACCTTATGCAAAAGATAATATCCATTTGCTGACGATATTATCCCATCTTCAGAAATTGCAGATGTAGAAAAGAACATTTTATCAGCATTATATTTCATCGCATTCTCGACAGTATCGTTTCCGTCTAACATATACGGTTTTTCAACCACCTTTCCGCCCAAGCAGCAAACATCAATGCCATATTCACTTAAAAAAGTAACCATTGCCAAATTATTGGTTATAACGGTTATATCCTTTTTATTTAAAAGATTCTTCCCCATAAATTCGGTAGTTGTAGAGCCGTCTATAAAAATAACATCACCGTCTTCTACTAAGTCTGCCGCTGCCTTTCCTATCTTTGCTTTTGCAGACTTCATTTTATGATATCTAAAAGGCAGAGCCACACCCTTTCTTTCTATAAGCTCTACGCCTCCGTAGCTGCGATGAATGAGCTTTTGTTTTTCCATAACATTTAAGTCACGATTAATTGTAGCTGTGCTGTAATGCAGACTTTCTGTTAAAAATTTTACGGTTACATATCCGTTCGCCTTTAAAATTTCTAAAATACTGTCGATGCGTTCTTTTTGATACATTTTTACATTTCCCCTTGATAAAAGTTGAGAATTTGTCAAAATTTTGAACATACTTGAAAAATGTTTTATTTGTGATATACTTAAATTATACACTTTAAATGGCAATAAAACAAGAGCAAAGGAGTTTTTTTGATGAAGGATTTAACTAAAGGCAATATTTATAAAACCTTTATACTTTTTGCAATTCCGCTTATTTTGTCGGGACTTCTTTCTCAGACATATAACATAATAGACAGTATGATAGCAGGAAAGTTTTTGGGTGAGCAAGGATTAGCGGCAACAGGAGCAGATAGTGTTTTTATTACTTTTATATCCTCAATGTTCTGGGGCTTTGGTGTAGGATGTTCAATACACGCTGCCGTAATTTTTGGTTCTAAAGACTTTGAGCGTTTAAAGTCGAACGTATACAGCAATTTTTTTATTTTTTCTCTATCCGCCTTTTTAATAGGACTTTTGTCTGTTATTTTTAAAGACAAAATTTTTAATTTTTTAAATATAGACCCCTCTATCAGAAAGGACGTAGGCATTTATCACTCAATAATTTGTATGGGGCAGTTTATAATTTTATTAAACCACTTTTTCATCTGCACATTAAATGCCTTTGGCGATACCAGATTTGCCTTTAAAATGTCTTTAATTTCTACTGTTTTAAACATTGCGGGTAATATTATAAGTGTAGCAATATTAAAAATAGGTGTGGCAGGTATTGCTCTTTCGTCAGTTTTAGCTGCTTTGGTTGTAGATATTTTTTATATGATAAAATTAAAAAAATGTTTTCACGAGCTTGGCTGCGATAAAATTAAGGCAACAATTTCACTCAGTTCAATAAGAAACACCCTTTCATACTCGATTCCTACAATGCTGCAGCAAACAGTTATGTATACCGCCACTTTAATTATTTCTCCTTTAGTAAACGGACTTGGAAGTGGCGCAACTGCAGCATATTCCATAATCGTAAGAATTTATAATGTAAATGCAAATGTATATCAGAACTCAGCAAAAGCTCTGACTAATTATACCGCTCAAAGTATAGGTGCTAAAAAGTTTCATCTTATTAAAAAGGGTGTTCGTGTAGGATTTTTGCAGGGAATATTATTTTTAACGTTCTTTTTATCACTCAGCTTAATTTTTGCAAAACCCTATTGCGAAGCATTTTTCCCAAAAGGATACACAGGCGACGCACTAAAATATTCATTAGACTTTATAAAATACTTTTTGCCGTTTATATTTTTAAATATGGTAAACAATCTGTTCCACGCATTTTACCGCGGAGTAAAATCAATGAACCTTTTACTTTTATTTACCGCCATAGGTGCAGTATCGCAAGTTATCGCAAGCTTAATTTTAGCAAAACCTTTCGGAATGTACGGAATTTATGCAGGCTGGGTAATTTCGTGGGGAGTCGAAATGGTGCTTACGGTTATTACATATTTATCAGGTGCGTGGAAAACATCATTAAAGGCAAGATTGCAGTTGACGGATGAGGAGTTTAATATTTAAATTCCTTGCATAGGACTAATTTGATTTAGATGCAGAATGGACAAACCGAACAAAATAATGCCTAAGCTTTATTTTGGTTACCCGAAGGCGTACGTGGATACGTCGAGAGGCGAGGTTTGTTCATAGTTTAAAGACAATAATTTTAAAAAAACTTCGCAGTTTTGCGAAGTTCTTCCTATATTTAATATTTAATTTTAGTGCATATTTATATTTTAATAACTCTTTGCCTTTAAACGCTCTGCGCTAAATCAGATAGTCCCTATTATTGTCGCTATCGCACTTTCTTCGTTACTTACCGTTATAAAATCCGCTGCAGCTTTGGCATTGTCCGATGCATTTTTAACGGCATAACCCTTACCTGCCGCTTTAAGCATTGATACATCATTGTCATTATCGCCCACCGCAATTGTATTTTCAATATCAACACCGAGCATCTGAGCAATTCTTATAACCAAATCGCCCTTGCTCGAGCCTTTGGGCAGTACCTCATAATATTTCGGGTCAGAGCGTATAAAGTAATATTTTTCAGACTCAGCATATTTTGATAATAGCTCAACTAATTTATCAACTTCTTCGGGCCTATCAGCAAACAAAATTTTCGAAACCGGCTCATTAACCTCGGTATAATGACATATTATATCTTCAAAATTTTCATTTTTTCTGTGTTGTTCAACCGCCGCATTCTTCTTGCAAAAATAAATTTTATCAAATGCGTTAAGCTCTATTCCCATAGTGGGCATATTTTTGTCAACGTATTCTGCCAAAAACAAAGCCTCATCAGATAAAGCCTTGTGCCATAAAAGCTTTTCATTTTCCCAATCAAAAATACCACCGCCATTTATGCACCCAATAGGAGCATTTGGCTTAACCAGATTATATATGCGTTTTGCGCCCACAGGAAGACGACCTGTAATGAACGTAAATTTTCCACCGTTTGCTTTAAAATATTCAATTGCCTCTAAATTTTCTTTCGATATGCTTTTGTCATTTTTTAAAAGAGTTCCGTCTAAATCTGTTGCCAAAAGCAGTCCTTCAAATTTTTTCATTTTATCAATTCCTTTATAAAGTCCCTTATAAATTTAGTCTTGAACGAATCATTTTAACATATTCTTTAGGTGAATGCCCTGTTTTTTTCTTAAACAAACGGCAAAAATAGTGAATCGAGCCAAAGCCCAACTGCTCTGATATCTCTGTAATAGACAATTTGTTTTCTCTGAGCAAGGTTTTTGCATCTTTAATTTTTAAATCATTTATGTAATTTAAAATAGTTGAGCCGTATTCTGCCTTAAAACTGTGACAAAGTGTTGTTTTGTTTGTACCGAATAAAAAACACAGATTGTCGAGCACAATTTTTTCTTTATAGTGCTCCGTCACATATTGGTGTACTGCTGCAATGCCATTTACTGCCGCTATTCCTGCCGTCTGTGATGCTGACGGCTCTAAACAACTGCGCACCAGCGTTATTAAAAAGGTTTCAAGCCTTAGCTTTATCATCTGATCAGCACCAAAAGGATAATCAGCTCGTTTTTTCATATCCGATGTGTTTGGCATATCATATGGCGGTGCATATACGTTCATAGCTTCTTTCATGATCTCGGCAAGCATATTTTTATGCTCAGAAGATAAGGTTGCAGGAGCATACGAAAACTGCACCAAGGCATCGCAATTGCACTCAAAGCCGATTATAATTACATTGGGAGCAATGTCGTTATCACAAGCAAGTGAATGAACCTCGTTCGGTCTGTGAATAATAAGCTGATTATCGCTCAAAACCCCAGTAAAGTTTTCAGCATGAATGTTAACCGAGCCGTTATCTACATACAAAAGCTCGCAAAAATCGTGATAATCGCCCTTAGTGTGATATTGATTTGTAAATTCAAAATAGTGAATGTTTGCAATGCGCGGCACAGAAAGTGCCATATCAAAGCTTTTTAAATTGTAATCCATTTTATCACCTGCTTGTAACTACAAAATAATTTACCAATATTTTCTGTCAAGGCTGCGATACTGAATTGCCTCTGCCAAGTGCGCAACCGTAATATTTTCTTCGCCCGATAAATCGGCAATTGTGCGCGATACCTTTAAAATGCGGTTGTGCGCACGTGCGCTTAATCCTAAGTTATCAAATGCTGATTTTAAAATAGCAGTTTCTTGCTCTCCCAAGCTGCAAAACTTCTCTACCATCGACGGTGTCATCTGCGAATTTGAGTATATTCCCGCATAGTCCGAAAAACGTTCCTGTTGAATTTTGCGGGCAGCCTCAACGCGACTGCGAATTTCTTTTGAGCTTTCTGCATTTGACTTTTTAGAAAGCTCATTATATTTAACCGCGGGAACTTCGACGTGTAAATCAATTCGGTCTAAAAGCGGACCGCTTATTTTGCCTAAATATTGTCTTATTTGCGACTCTGAGCAGGTACATACACGTGTAGAATCTCCGTGAAAGCCGCATTTGCAAGGATTCATCGCGGCAACAAGCATTGTGTTGCACGGATATGTTAAGGTAGCATTTACACGTGCAATAGTAACCTTGCCGTCTTCAAGTGGCTGACGCATTACCTCCAGTGCATCTTTTGAAAACTCGGGAAGCTCGTCTAAGAATAATACTCCGTTATGAGCAAGACTTATTTCTCCGGGTCTGGGTGTAGTGCCGCCGCCCGAAAGTCCAACCGCCGAAATTGTGTGATGCGGACTTCTGAACGGTCTTGTAGATAAAAGCGATGTGTCCTCATCTAATAGCCCGGCTATGCTGTAAAGCTTTGTTACCTCAAGAGCCTCACTAAAAGTAAGTCTTGGCAAAATAGACGGAAGTCTTTGAGCCAGCATTGTCTTACCCGAGCCGGGCGAGCCTATCAAAAGACAGTTATGACCGCCTGCCGCCGCCACCTCCAGTGCTCGTTTAACATTTTCCTGACCTTTAACCTCTGAAAAGTCAACAAAATATTCTTCATTTGTATCAAACAGATTATCAAGGTCTACCGTAAATGGCTCAAGCAGCTGTTGCCCCATAAAATGCGCTACAATTTCAGCCAGCGAGTTTGCCGGATAAATTTGCACACCGTCAACAACCGCCGCCTCTGACGCGTTAGCCGGAGGCAGAATAACCTTTTTAATCCCGTGTTCTTTAGCGCACATTACCATCGGAAGTGCACCTGTTACGGGTCTTAGTTCCCCCGTAAGCGAAAGCTCACCCAAAAACAGATATTCATCAAGACCTACCGATTCCATCTGTCCCGAGCTGACTAAAAGTCCTATCGAAATAGGTAAATCGTAAAATGGACCTGCCTTTTTAATATTTGCAGGCGCAAGATTAACTGTAATTCGTTTTTGAGGATAACTAAGACCGCAATTTTTCATTGCAGAACGAACTCTTTCACGTGATTCACGCACGGCGGCATCGGGCAAACCAACCACATCAAAGGCAGGCATTCCGTTTGATATATCAGTTTCTACATCCACCATAAAGCCGTCGATGCCTAAAAGTCCGCAGCTTTTTATTTTCGAAATCATAATGTCACCTCTTAAATGTCAAAAATTAAAGTATAATAAGCTCTTTAGACGATGTTGTTAAATTTTCGCACCCATCATCAGTAACCAACAATAAATCCTCTATTCTAACTCCGCCCAAGCCCTCAACATAAATGCCCGGTTCATCGGTTATAAGCATACCGCTTGCCAGTGCTTCTTCAGATTTTGGTGACAGCGATGGAAATTCGTGTATATCAAGGCCTAAGCTGTGACCCAAGCCATGACCGAAATTTTTACCATAGCCTGCGTCAGAAATTATACCTCGGGCAATGCTGTCAATCTCGCTTGCTAAAGCTCCCGCACGAATTGCATCTTTTGCCGCAAGCTGTGCCTTTAGCACAATTTCATAAATTTTGCGTTGCTCGTCTGTTATGCTGCCGACTGCAACTGTTCTCGTCATATCGCTGCAATATCCCTTATATGTGCAGCCAAAATCAATTGTAACAAGGTCACCATTTTCTATTTTTTTGTCGCTTGCAACTCCGTGCGGCATTGCACTTCTTAATCCCGATGCAAAAATAGTATCAAACGAAAGCCCGTCTGCTCCGTTTTTACGCATATAAAACTCAAGCATTAAGGCAAGCTCTTTTTCTGTTTTGCCGGGTCTGATTTCGTCTAAGATATATCTAAACGCACTGTCTGCAATTCTTGCCGCATTTTTAATATATCCAATTTCTTTTTCGTCTTTTATTTTTCGTTGATTTTTTATAAGCTGATTTATTCCTTCTACTGTACACTTTTCAAGCTTTTTTGTAAGGCTGTTATATGAGCGCACACTTGTGGTTTCTTCTTCAAAGCCTACGTGAGCAAGCTTTTTTTCGTTTATAAAATCGGCAACAGAATTTTTGGCAGAATCAACCAACACAAAATCTTCTGCCTGCTCTTTTGCCTGAATATGATACCTCGAATCGGTAAAAATATAGCTTTCATCAGATGTTAAAAGCAAGGTTGCCTCTGTTCCCGTAAAACCGCTGTAATAGTAACGGTTTTTAGGCTCTGATATTATAACCGCATCGCCCTCAAAATCGGCTAAAAGCTGTTTAACACGTTTTATTGACACAAAATTCATTCCTTTTCAAAATTTTTATCAGCAAACTATTATAAGTCCTTGTAATTATTATATCTTTTTTTTCGACTTTTTGCAATGAAAATACAGGAATAAAAACAAAAATCCAACTGCTTTTTTAGCAGATGGATTTTATACTATTTTGCATTAATATCAATTATTTCTTCACTAAGCTTTGAATATATAATTTTTTGACTTTTATAAAGTCCCGAATATCCGGACATCATAAAGCTTACACCACAAACTGTCGCAAAAATTAAAATTGAATCTGCTCCAAAAACCTCAAGAGCAAGCATTATAGATGCCAAAGGACAGTTTACAACCGAACAGAACAATGCAACAAAACCGAGTGCCGCACCAAAACTCGGCTCTAAACCCAAAACATAACCGCATACACATCCGAAGGTTGAACCAATAAAAAACGCAGGCACAATTTCGCCGCCTTTAAATCCCACTGAAATAGTAATCGCGGTAAAAATTATTTTAAGCAAAAAAGCTTCATACCGCGCCTCGCCCGATAATGCACGCGATATTACATCCATTCCTGCACCGTTATAATCTTTAGTCCTTAAAACTACTGTAAGCACAACTATTATCGCACCACCCAAAAAAGCACGCAAATATCTGTTTGGCATAATTTTTTTAGCATAATGCTCACATTTTTTTATTGACGCACAGAATAAAATCGCAACAATAGCGCAAAGTATCGCTAAAATGATTGCCTTTAACATCACATTTGCTGAAAGAGGCTCAAAAATAACCGTACTAAAATGAACCGGAGAAATGCCAAACAGCATAGCGATTTTATAGGCAAAAATTGAAGAAATCAGACACGGCACAAAGGCTGCATAATGTATTGTACCTACGCTTACAACCTCAAGAGCAAAAACCGCCGCGGTAAGAGGTGTGCCGAACAGTGCCGAAAAAACCGCACTCATACCTGACATAACTATTATATGAATATCGTCTTTTTTCATTTTTGCCGCTTTTCCTAAATTATATCCTATACTGCCACCAAGCTGAAGTGCAGCACCCTCGCGACCTGCCGAGCCGCCTAAAAGATGTGTTATCACCGTTGCAATAAAAATTAAAGGAGCCATAACAAGCGGAACTTTTCCTTCAGTCGTCACGGATTCTATAACGCGATTTGTGTCAATCTTTCCGCTTTTTTTAAACAGGCGGTACATCACTGTTATTAAAACACCACCCAAGGGCAAAAGAAAAATCAGCCAGCTGTGCTCAGCTCTTAATTCAGTTGCATAGTCAATACTTATGTGAAACAAGCTGCCGATGCTTCCGCCCACAGCACCTACAACTGCAGCGGCAATAAGCCATTTTACAAGGAATTTTATATATTTTAGCGCAGACTTTGCCGTATTTTTTATAAATTCCAAACTACTCACTCCGTTTTGTTAATAAAAATCCGATTGCCGAGCATTCGGATTTTTAATAGTTTATTGTTCGTCTATTTTATTTGCCATTTCAAGCTTAGTCTGACGGCGCATTTTCACCTCGTCGGACATAGGCTTAATATCTCCTGCTGCCATTAATGCCTGTCTAGTAAGCAGCGGACCTACCAATTCATAGATTAAAACTGCAAATAAGGTAATATTTCTTATTAAGTTACCCTGTACACCCAACTGCATTGCAGTAGCACACATTCCAAGAGCAACACCAGCCTGCGGCAAAAGTGTAATACCTAAATATTTACAGATATTTGGTTCGCATTTTACCATCTTAGCACTTGCAAACGTTCCGAAATATTTTCCGAGCGAACGGAAAATGATGTATACAACACCAACAAATACAATAGCCATATCAGCAAAAACACCGAGTTCAAGCTCTGCACCGCTTATAACAAAGAACAAAGCAAAAAGCGGCGATGTCCATTTATCTGTTTTTTCCATAAGGTCATGAGATAGTGGACAGATATTGCAGAAAACAGTACCCAGCATCATACATACCAAAAGTGACGAAAAGCTGATATGTACTGCTCCGATATGAAAATCGAGCATTGAAAGTGCAGCTGTTAAAAATACAAATCCGATTGCTAAATTAAGGCGGTTCGTGTTAGAGTTAAACATTTTTTCGAGCTGTGTTAAAATCCAACCCATTACAGCACCTAAGCCAAGTGAGCACACAATTTCAATCAACGGATTTAATATGATAGAAATCATATCCACCTTACCCTCTATTAATGTTCGTGCGATGCCGAAGCATACTGCAAACACAATAAGTCCAACAGCATCATCAAGCGCAACAATCGGCAAAAGCAGATTAGTAAGTGGTCCTTTTGCTTTGTACTGACGTACAACCATTAATGTTGCAGCAGGCGCAGTCGCAGTTGCAATCGCACCGAGAGTTAAAAGCTGCGGAACTGTTAATTTATCAGGCATTATCAAATGCACTGCCAAAAGTGCCAAATCGACAAACACAGTTGCTGTAAGAGCCTGCAAAATACCGATTACTAAAGCCTGCTTACCCGTTTTCTTAAGGTCAGACAGTCTGAATTCATTTCCTATCGAAAACGCAATAAATCCAAGCGCAACCTCTGAAATCAATGCCAGCTTACTTACTGCCTCGGATGTATTAAATCCAAGACCGTCAATGCCTAAACGACCTACACAATAAGGGCCTATTAACACACCGGCAATTAAATATGCAGTAACAGACGGCAGTTTTAACGGTTTAAATGCTCTGGTCATTAAAAGACCCGCTAAAAGTGCGATAGAAACTGATAACAATGTACTCATAAAACATTCGCTTCCTTCTTTTATAAATATAATAAACAAAAAACCACACCAGTTTATTCTACCACAAATACTAAAAAAAGTAAATGATTTAATTTACCAAAAAAATTTTTTAAATTATCGCTTTTTACAGCATTTTTTAAACGATATAGTATGTATTAATTGTTGATTTGGTTTTTTTTATGTGATATACTGTTATTAATAAATTGTATAAGAGGTGTAAAAATGGAACAGACCGAAATTTTTGTAAAATCATCAATAGACTCTACAATGCAGCCCTCATTATTTTTTAAATCCGACAAAAGCGGTAAAAGACCTCTGTTAGTCGGTTTGCACACGTGGAGCTATGACAGATTTAATCAAATACACAATATGCTTCCTTATGCTAAAGAGTACGGATTTCATTTGTTGCTTCCTGATTTTCGCGGTCCCAATCTTTCAACCAATCCCGAAAAGCACAATGCATGCGGCTCTGAAATTGCCCGTCAGGACATTAAAGATGCAATTGATTATATAGTAAAAACGAAGAAGTTGACACCGACAACATATTTTTATTAGGCGCAAGCGGCGGCGGACATATGTCACTTTTAATGTGCGGCTTTTGCCCCGAATATTTTAAAGCGGCAGCAGCTTTTGTGCCGATAACCGATTTAAAGAAATGGACAAAAGAAAACCAGAACTATAAAGGGCACGTTTTTGCTTGCTGCAATGATGACGAAAACGAAATGATAAAACGTTCACCTGTCAGCTATATCGATACTATCGCTAAGGCAAACCTTAAAATTTTTCATGGTAAAGGCGACCCCGTTGTTCCCTTTATGCACAGTGTTAATTTTTACAACGAGTTACTTAAAAAATATCCCGATGCATCGGTATATCTTGACATATTCGACGGCGGACATAATATGAATATGCAAACAGCTATGAACTGGTTACTTTCTCAATACAACAAAACAGAAGAAGAAAGTGTAACCGGCTGATTAACATCTTGACTTTATATGGTTAATTTGCTATAATATGCTCTAAAACTATAATGATTAAGAAGGTTTATTATGAATATTATAATTGTTGGATGCGGAAAAGTAGGGCAAAAGCTTATCGAGCAGCTTTCGCGCGAAGA
>JAZOBB010000067.1:0-2409 GCA_045595745.1 Clostridia bacterium
ACCGTGACGAGTTTCATACAACCTATGGCCTTGGCCGATACGCAATGGGACTTTTGTGGTATGCTATGCTGACAGGAAATGATATTAAAAATAATACGTTTTGTAATTTTGACGAAGAAGTATCTGATGAAGAAATTAAAATTGCAAAGGAATGCGTTGTAAAAACAATTGAGCAATATAAATAAAACAAAAAAGTTTTGGCTTGAGCCAAAACTTTTTTATTTATTACTACCCCATATAAAAATCCATTATAAGCATCACGCAAAAGCCTATTAAAAGAGCATATGTAGCCCCTCGCTCTTCACCGTGATGTGTTTCGGGTATCATTTCGTCGCTTATAACATAAAGCATCGTGCCACCTGCAAAAGCAAGTGCGAACGGAAGCACCGCATTTGATATGCTGACAGCAACATAACCTAAAAATGTTCCCAAAACCTCGACAACACCGGTTAGTGCCGCTATAAAAAGAGTCCTTTTTTTACTCATTCCTCCTGCTAACATCGGGGCGATAATAACCATTCCCTCGGGAATATTCTGAAGCGCAATACCACCCGCAATCGTCATTGCCTCGGCTGTATTGCCTGTGCCAAAGCCCACTCCTGCCGCTAAACCCTCTGGCAGATTATGAATTGCTATAGCCATTACAAAAAGCAACACCTTATTTAGCTTTTCATTTTTTTCTGAATGCTTTTCAATATCAACACCCGACAATCTGTGCAGATGCGGAATAAGCTTGTCTAAAATATTAAGTATAAAGGCTCCGCAAAAAACGCCTGCAATCGTAACAAAAACCGCAGCTTTTCCACCGTATTCAAGCGATGGCATAATTAAACCAAAAACTGCTGCACACAGCATAACACCTGCCGCAAAGGACAAAATTAAATCACTGAATTTATGCGATATGGATTTAGCTGAAAAACCTATTAATGCACCGATGACCGTCGCACCGCCGACACCCAGTGCCGTTAAAAACACCATACTCATCAATACCCCTCCTGTTAAATCTAACTATTTTATATTATAATATCATACTTTTCTTCATCAGGCAACCGAAGATGTCAGAATATATGTTATATTTTTTTAAAAAATATCTTGACAAGAGCATATCGTTATGTTAAAATATTTTTCGAATTAAACGCGAGGATGCGGAATAGTACGCAAAATTCTTTCGCCTAAAGAGAGATGCCGGTTGGTGCAAGGCATTGGGGAAGATTTGCAGAACTCACCGCGGAGCGGCTGCCGTGAACTTTAGTAGGGGCAGACGGTTACTCCCGTAACAGAGTTAAGATGTGTTAGCATCTAAAGGGCATCCATTGGATGAAAAAGAGTGGTACCGCGGAAACATTATTCGAATTTTAACGTTTTCGTCTCTTTAATCGACAAGGAGACGAGAACGTTTTTTTGTTGATGAAAACAATCTGATATATTATTCGAAATTTGAAAGGAGTTTTCAAAATGAACAAAATCAACATTACAGACATTACGCTTAAAAAGCTTTCAGAACAGCGCGAAATTGCACTACTTTTCCGCGAAAAGACAGCTATTGCCGCTTGCGCCGACAATCTCGGTGCAGATGCAGTTGAGCTTGCTCCAATAAAAAATCTTCGCGAGGATACCATTATTTATAAAACAATCGCTCAGAACGTACAAAATGCAGTTGTTGCTATTCCCGTAGGCTTCAGCGCAGATGATATTGCTTTAGCATGGGAATGTGTTAAGGATGCAAAAAATCCCCGTCTGCAGATTGAGGTTCCCGTGTCTACCGTTCAGATGGAATATACATATCATATAAAAGCCGATAAAATGATTGCTAAAATCGGTGAGCTTGTAAAGGCTGCAAAAGAGCTTTGTAATGATGTTGAGTTCTCTGCACTGGATGCAACAAGAGCAGATGAAGACTTCTTGATTTCTGCCGCTAAAGAAGCAGAAGCAAACGGCGCAGGAATAATTACAATTTGCGATGATGCGGGCAATTCACTCCCCGAAGAAATTGCAGAATTAACCAAAAAAGTAAAGACGGCGGTAGCTGTTCCCGTATATGTTCAAGTTTCTGACCGAATCAGCATGGGTGTCGCTTCGGCAATTTCTGCAATCAAAGCAGGTGCTTGCGGTCTTAAATGCGCCATGGCAGGAAAAGATGTGCTTTTAACAGGCAAAATATCTGATGCAATGAATACTTGCTCTGCCGCAATCGGTGCCGAGACAAATCTTAACAACACAATAATTCACGCAAGCATTGATGATATGCTCAGCAGCATAAATCACGATGCATATGAATCAGAAAATACCATAAGCGAAAAGAAGAAAATTCTTCTCGATTCTGACAGCACAATCGCTCAGGTTGCGCAGGCGGCTCAGATTTTAGGCTACGACCTTTCCGACTCAGATTGCGGAAATGTGCATAAGGCT
>JAZOBB010000068.1:0-2805 GCA_045595745.1 Clostridia bacterium
ATGCTTTGCAGCACTGCAAAAAATTTTTCTTATCAAACAACCACCCCTTTAAGCGAAAATAAAACACATAATTATTTATTTTATTTTACCATATTTATATATCATTTTGTTGCCCTGCACTAATTTTGACAGTTTTTGCACTAAATTTATTTGAGTGGTGTAAAATTCTTTGCTTGGTTTTATTTCAAAAGTAACGAAATTCATTAAAATGATTGCTAAATATCGACAAAACGCAATTTTTATGTTACAATTATAAAAACGGTTGTGAGGTGATGGATTTGAAAATTGCTGTATGTGATGACGATATGATATGTCGAGCACAAATTATTTCTCTCTTGAATGAGTACATAAAACAAAATTCCAGCAGAAATATTACTGTTTCAGAATTTGCCAATGCTGAAAATTTGCTTGACGCAATCAACAAAAGCTGTGAGTTTGATATTTACATACTTGATGTAGTTATGCCCGGTATGAACGGTATTGAGCTTGGTGTTGAATTACGCAGGCAAGGTGTCAAAGGAAAAATAATATATCTTACATCAAATGATGAATTTGCGATAGATTCCTACAAAGCAAAAGCTACGAACTATATCCTAAAACCCGTTGCAGAAAGCGAGCTTTTTAACACACTTGATGATATAGCCGAACACATTTCATCCAAAGAAAAAAGTTTTATAGTAAAAACTTCCGAAGGTATTACAAGACTTTCGTATGAAAAAATCGTCTATGCAGAGCTTGTCAGAAAAGCAATCGTATATCATCTTGCAGACGGATGCACGTTAGAGAGCACAACTATCCGCACAGGATTTTCAAAAGCAGTAGAAGAACTGTTATGCGATAATTCTTTTTTCCTTTGCGGAAGCAGTATGTTGGTAAACTTGTATCATGTCAGTTCCGTAAAAAAAGATTCTTTGGTTTTTCGGAATGAAAACATTTTATTCCTGCCAAAGTCCGCCTGCCTTGATGTTCGCTCAGCGTGGATAGATTTTTGGTTTAAGGAGGAAAGCAGAATATGACAATATTTCGAGAATTATCTGTTATATGGTCTTTGGTTCATGTACTCATCCTGTTTATGTTTCTTTATGAGTCCAGATACCCGAAGAAAAAGGCTATGACGCTTACCATAATTGTAATGGTTCCGCTTTCTATATTTAATCTGGCTTGTTTTTTTATTCTCGGACCTGAAAAGTGCGGAGAGATAGTGCTTCTTACCTGTACGTTGCCGAGCCTTATATTCTTTTGGTTTCTTGCAAAATACCGTGACGGAAGGTTTTTGTTTACTTTCTGCGTAGTAGATACCATTTCGCTTGAAATCATATATATTACCTACATCTTAGATTATTATTTGCCCGGCGACAACTTTATTTTTATGTTTCTTTCAAGGCTTATTGCTTTTCCTTTGCTTGAATGGTTTGTTGCCAAAAAATTCAGAGCTGCATTTTTGGAAATACAAAAGCATACGAAAAAAGGCTGGTACGCATTTGCTGCCATCGGAGGAGTATTTTATGTTGTACTGGTGCTTGTAATGAGCTTTCCGACTATAATTACCGACAGACCTGAATACTTACCGCTTGCAATTTTATTATTTGTGTTAATGCCTGTTTTGTATATCAATATTTTCATAACGCTGAAGCATCAAGCAGAATTACATTTTGCTAATGAGCAGGAAAATATATTAAAACTCCAGATTTCAAATATGAGAGAACGTATTGCCGAAATAAATTTATCCGAAGAAGCTTTCCGCATAGAAAGACATAATTTCAGGCATAAAATAGACTCCATTGCAACAATGGCAGAAAACAAGCAATATGATGAACTGATTGAATACCTGCAAAAATATCATAAGAAGCTGGATGAAACAAAGGTTAAGCGATATACCTCAAATGCTGTTATAGATTCCATTCTTGCATCATATCTTCAAAAAGCAGAGAGTAATCAAATAAAAATCACAACTTCTATCAAACTGCCGGACACATTGCCGGTAGATGAAGTCGGGCTTTCGGTAGTGTTTGCTAATGCTATTGAAAACGCCATCAACGCCTGTATGAAGCTTAGTCCCGAAGACAGATATATTGAAATACAGGCAATAACTTATCCTTGCTTTATGATACAGATAAGCAATAGTTTTGACGGAAACATAAGCCTCGATAAAAACGGTGTTCCCGTAAGTACGAAATCAGAACACGGTCTTGGAACACGCTCAATAGTAGCCTTCTGCGAAAAAGCCGGTGCCGCTTATGAATTTAAGACTAATGACCGCAAGTTTTCACTCAGAATTGTAATTGAATAAACAATAAAACCATCTGTAAGACCGACTTGGTAATGCAGATGGTTTTATATTTGTTGCCTTTTGTCTTATGATTTATTTTACTAAATCTTTGAAAGCTTTACCTGCCTTAAATGCAGGAACCTTGCAAGCAGCGATTTTAATTTTTTCGCCTGTCTGCGGATTCTTGCCCTCACGAGCAGCTCTCTCACGAGCTTCAAATGTACCAAAGCCGATTAAGGAAACCTTATCTCCGGCTTTAACTGCGTTCTGTACGCCGCCGATAAATGCGTTTAATGCTTTTTCAGCATCCTTTTTTGACAATCCGGCTTCTCCAGCCATAAGTGCAACAAGTTCTGTTTTATTCATAAAAGAATATACCTCCTTAAAGTTAATAAGTACATTTTATCACAATTTCTGCCATAATACAAGATGTTTTGCAAAACATATGGTATTATGGGTATTTTTTTATCAAAACCGTGTAAAAACAAGGTTTTGATTGTTACTTACATAAAGGGATAAAAAGTAACTCTATGGGG
>JAZOBB010000069.1:0-6310 GCA_045595745.1 Clostridia bacterium
CTTTTATGTCAGCATTTGTATCCCACAGCATTTCTGAATAAATTGCAACAGGATACATAACATTTTCTTCAAACATTCCGTCTTCAACCAAAGCGGTAATATACAAATCTCCGTTTGTCTCTTCGCACATCGTCTTAACCATATCAAGTGCCTTGTCGGCATTTGCAAGCCAATACGATTGCATATACCGCCAGATTCTATTCTTGCGGTCCACGCGGTTATGTGTAACCTTTTTCGAGCATTTTCCGATATAAAACGAGCCTGCCAAGTGCTCAAATTCGCCCCAGTCAAGACAAACAATACCCTTTGTTACCGCACCGTATTTTTCATTCTCGCGCAGGTGTGTTGTTTTAATTACGAAATCTTTTGTTTCGTCATAGTTTTCAATATCTTTCGGGATATACGCAAACGGAAAACTTCCGCAATCCTCCCAGTAAAGTCTTACTCTTGGGTCTACGTTTTTAATGTAATCGAGCTTTTCTTTAACCGAGGTTGCGTGGATACCAAACTGTAGCTCCATTTCGCCGAATTTGTCAAAGAATCTTGCCGCTGCCTCGTTTACAAATTTTGTTACCGCATCAGCAACCAAAACATCACCAATTTTATCGGTTGCAAGCTCGGTAAACGACTGAAAATATATTCCGTCAACATTTAAGTGGCTGTACTGTTTTTCAAACTTTTCTAAAATTCCGTCGATACTGTCATATAAGGTGTTCATATCAACAAGCGCACAGTTTACATCCCAAAGCCACGAAAATCCCCATATAACCTTTATGTTGCAGCTGTGTGCATATTCTATCATTTCGTCCGCATTTACGGGAACAAAATCGTTCCATATAATTATAGTGTTAAGCTTTAATTTAAGCATATTGTCAATAAAGCCTTTGTAGTTATATATAACGTGACCCCAAGTCCATATGCCTCTGTTTTTTACAGACGGACTCGACACACATTCATACTCAGGCAGCTTGTCCTGAGCAAAGATATCTAAAAAATATGCTCCGTGAAGATTACGATTTTCGAATTTTATTATATATTTGTTGTAAAAATCAACGCAACCATAAAGCACACCAGCATCATCGTAGCCTTCGATTATTACTCTGTCTTCGGTTACACTTATATAATACTCTTCTTCTTTGGTAAGAGTCTTCTTTGATTCTTTTGCTATGTACGGATTATCTTTTTTTGTACCAATATAAATGCATCTGAACTCTTCTATATATTTAAGCTCAGAATATTTTACACATACAGGGTAGGCAATTGTCTGCTCTAAAATAACAGATGATATTTGCTCTAATGCCTTTTTTTGAATTTCAGTTTTCAATTCGCCGTAAACTATCGCAATTTTTTTCATACGAACACCCCTTTAAAATTATATGACTATTTTACCACAATTTTTTTTAAAGAGTTACAACTACATTTACTGTTTTTATGAACTTCTTTTACCTTTTTTATATTCAAACGGCAAAACACCTACATAGTTTTTAAAGCATTTAGAAAAATATGTAGGTGTATCAAATCCGCACATTTCAGATATTTTTGAAACACTTTCTGAATTTTCTTCAAGCATTGTTCTGGCAACAGATATTCTGTATATATTTAAATATGCCGAAAAGCTCATGCCGAAATTTTCTTTAAATTTTCTGCAGAAATAGCTGTGATTTAAAAAGCATTCTTTTGCCGCTTGCTTCGAGGTTATTTTGTCTTTGTAATGCTCGCTTATATATGCTAAAATATCACTGCAAAACCTGCTCTCTTTAGGATTAGCTCTTTTTTCATCAACCAAAGAATTTTTAAGCAGATACGAAAACATTAAGGTTATGTATGCGGTTACCTCCATCGCAAAGGTTTTATTTTCGCATTTAACCTCTTTAAATACCTTTTCAAACAAATCCTTTAAGTATGAGCCGTGCTCGGTCTTGCCTCTTATTATATGAATTATGCTCGTGCATTCATTTTTTAAATCTTCAGAAATTCGATTATTCATTATTACTGAAATATCAAAGCAAATGCACTTATGTTCATAAGGCTTATCAGAATTTACTATAACCTCGTGCACCTCCATAGGATTTACAAAAACCAAATCGCCTGCTTTGGCATAGTATTCCTTGCCCCCTATGCGAACAGTACACGAGCCCGAAATTATCAGTAAAACTTCAAACTCACTATGATTATGAAGTTTTGTAGGCAAAAAGTGATTTTGCTCACTTATTGCAACAGGTACGGATTTATACCTTATTCTAAAGCTGTCATCAAGCATATTGACACCTCTTTTATATCAGACATAATCAGGAAGAACTGTAGAAAGCTCGCCTAAATGGTCATCATAGCTCACGCTTTTAATGGTAAATTTACCGTCATATTCTAAAACCGTCACCGATGCATTTGATACATAGGGTATGCTTTGCATTGCCTCTAGCCCGCCTGTTTCGATAATACTCTGCGCAGTTCTTATAAATGCACCGTGTGTAACAACAACTGCAGTTTTGCCTTCGTTATCTTTTGCAATTTGCGTCAAGGCATCCATCGCCCTTTCGCCAACCTGACTTACTGATTCACCGCCAACGCAAGCAGACTTGCCTATATCATTTATCCAAACATCAAACTCTTCAGGATAAAGTTTAGGCAGGTCGTTAAATGTAACGCCTTCCCAATCACCGCCATAAATTTCGCGCAGATTTTCTTGAGCAATTACATCGGTTTTTAAAATATTCGATATGCATTCGGCGGTTTTATATGCTCTTTTTAAATCGCTTGAATATATCGCACTCACCTTATAATTTTTAGCTATATATTCAGCCGTAAGCTCTGCTTGTTTAATTCCCTGCTTGTTTAAAGCCACATCGGTGTGACCCGTAAATATTCCGTCATGATTAGCCTCGCTGTATCCGTGACGAATCAAAAGTAAGGTTGTCATTTGTAATTCTCCCATTTCAAATTATAATTAACATTCTACCAAAATAATTTTATTTATTGCCAATCATAAACTTCTTAATATAAAAACCGGAACTAAACAGCAGGTTATGGTCAAAAACATCGTAACCCATTTTTTCAGCTAAAGTTGCCTTTTCTGAAAATAAATTAGTACCAAGTCCAAGCCTGTCACCTTTTATTTCACAACCCATAGCCGCCAGTGTTGTCGGGAACATATCAAGGCTTGTAAAGGTCCTGTTTTTATAGGTTTCGCTTTTTTTAGCCGAATTTATAAAGCAGTTATATACCCTTCGGTCATAATCTTCTGCTACATTTCTTTGCATATACTGGTTATCCATACTTAAATGGTCGCCGCTTATTACAATAGTTGTGTTTTCGTAAAAGCTCTGCCTTTTAAGCCACTCGATAAAGCCGTCAACCTGATGGCTTGCACACGCAATTACATTATCGTATTGTTCGTAAAATTTGCCGTCGCACAAATCGCAAACATATCCGTCAGGAAAATGTGTATCCGCTGTAAGCAACGTTACCGCAAATGGTTCTTCTGCCTTTGACAGTTGCGTAATTTTATCCTTGGCATATTTAAAAAGATATTCATCCTCCATACCCCACCACACATAATAATCATCTTTTACAACGTTATCTTTTTTAGCAGTTAAAAGGTCGTATATATGGTCTGTTTTGTGCTGAGAAAAATAGACATCACGATTAGCATACGATGCCTCTGACCCCACTATTAAAGCCTGCTTGTAGCCGTTTTGGTGCAAAATATCAGAAAGAGTGACTGCCCCCGGCAAAAAAACATCTTTGCCATATTCATTGTTTTCAAGCACCCCGGCAGAGCCTTTTAGCGGAATGCCCGAGGTTTGCGCCACCATACCCGCAACAGTCCAGCCTGTGCCGCTGGGAGTTAAAAATCCGCCTGTTTTTTCGTTATCCGAAAAGTTTATATTTTCCTCCGCGAGCTTTGTAAGCTCAGGTATAATATTTTTACAAAGAGCACCGCCCTCAGCTTCTGACATATATGTGGTTTCCATCGACTCTAAAAAAATGTAAATTAAATTTCTCTTTTGTTCAGGAAAGGTTATAAGCTCGTTGTTTGGCTCAACAAAAAAATCTTCATAGATGGTTGTTTTAAGCATAATTTTTTGTATGTATCCAAATACATTTACCTTTGTTCCTGCAATCATAAAAAACACCAGTGTAAGTAACAAAGAAAGAGCTGCCTTATGCCAGAATTTTATTTTTAAAAACCATTTCCATTTTAATTTTAATAAAAATATAACCAAAACCAGTATCGCACCGCATAAAACCGTCGGCAGCACACTTTCTAAAAAAAAGCTTATTAAAAGATCGCTGTTTACTCCACCCATATTGGATAAAAGAGTGAACATTACCGAATCAAAACCGGTGTTTCCATAGTTGCGAATATACCACGAAGCAGAAAAAAACAACAAAAGTGTAAATATCATAAAAAACGAGCACAAAACGCCCGAAAGTATACGCAATTTTATAAACTTATTATTTTCTCTATTATTTTTTATTGTATATTCTTTGGTTTTTGCCATTTTTATCAATTCATCTCCATTTGCAGTAAACATTTTGTTTATTTATTAAAAAACTTGTTCTATGATTTTGTCAAGTTAGGATAACAGCGAATAATAGGGCCCACTATTTTCTTCCTATATTTTTCACTGATTTTTCTTGAACAAAATCAATCAGAACCCGCGAGAATGCTGGATTTTATCGCTATTGTATTATATCATAAATGTTTAAAAATTGCTAATAATCTTTTACTGCGATTGGACATTTATGTGTAATTCCTTCTTCAATGTATAAGCTTTTGCGGGAAAAAAGAAGAAATCCAAAAACTTTACTTTCTTTGCAATTGCCGCCGCCAACACCGAAAATACCAATCCGCAAGCAGTCCCCAAAATGACGTGAATCCACCACTGGGTTATATTCATACGAAGTAAGATTATTCTTGTTCCGGCTGTAAATATGGTGTGTAATAAGTAAATTTGAAAAGAATACTTATTTACAAAATCGAGAAAACGAGCAACAGGTTTACAGCATTGTAGCATAGAAATAAACATAATACTTGAACATATTCCAAACAGTATCATCAATTCTTTTATAAACGAAGCCTCTATTTTGTTTAGCAAAACAAGCACGACACCTGCTACTATATGTATTAACACAATTAACCATTTAGCCCAAGCCCGAAGCTTAGTGAGGCTTTTGAAATCAACAAATGTGCCGATTCCAAAGGCAAGTGCTGAATAAAACACCACATCCAAGCTTCCAAGAGGAATACCAAAAGGTGGAGCCAAATAGCCTATTAAAACAACGATAAGCGTAATTTGCCAATTTTTTAATATTCCGGAGAATACAGTCCAAATACAAAACAAAAAGAATAGCGCATACAAAAACCAATATTGAGCAACCGGTGTTTTCCATATATAAAGAATATCAGAAACTGCAAAACCGGTATTTGATTCTCCAACTAAACTGTTTATCAATATATATATAGCTGAAAAAGCTATGTATGGAATACCAAGAGTGTAAAGCTTATAGAGTATAAATCCCGTTTTGGTATTCTTGCTTTTCCACTCTCCGGTAATTTTATACACAACACCGCTCAAAAACAGAAAAAGTGCAACATGAAAAGACCATATAAACTTTTCCATTCCCCCGAAAAACTTAGGAATATCTATGCCTGCAAGCCTTATTCCCATAATAACATGACCGAACAGAACCAAAAAACAGGCATATCCTTTCAGTCTGTCAACAAGCACATTTCTTTCCATATTGCACCTCCTTAAAATCATTTTACCTTTTCCTTGCTCCTGCAAGTTGCAGAAACAATATATTTCGGTCTTCCTTTAATTTCATCATAAATACGGGCAACATAATATCCGATAATACCCAGGCTTATCATCATAATACTTCCTATAAATATCAGGATAATTATAACCGTTGTCATACCTTCAAGGGCAATACCAAGTCGGAGGCCAAGCGGTCTTAGGAAGACAAATTATTGTGCCAACTCCTTGGCTCACAGAACGACATGGCTACGATCCGACTTGGCAACATAATATCCGATAACGCCAAGACTTATCATCATAATACTTCCTATAAATATCAGGATAATTATAACAGTTGTCATACCTTCAAGGGCAATACCACGGATTTTATCAATCAGTGCCCAAACGCTGAAAATAGCAGTAATAATAAGCATCATAACACCAAGCACGGTTACAATCTGCATTGGTGCTGTTGAATAGGCAGAAATATTTGAAATGGCATATTTCAAAAGGCCTATAGCAGACCATTTTGATTCACCTTCCAATCTTTCATTAACCTCGAATTCAAC
>JAZOBB010000070.1:0-4015 GCA_045595745.1 Clostridia bacterium
GGAACAAAAATTCATCCTTTTTTCGCAATTACAATTGGTTGATAAAAACCTGTTTCTTCAGGAAATTTCCATACCACACTACTACAACCATTAGAAAGAAGGGTGTTTGTAAGTTCTTCTCTGCAAACCGCTCTGTATTCAGATTCAAATTTACTTGTTTTTAGCGATATATCATCTTCGATAATATATTGGATGAGTTTGTAATTGTCACCATCCCAACTCCATGTCTGAAAAGACACTCTCTGTCCTTTTTCTGTCTTATATATATACGGTGCAGAATATGGTGGCTTGCTCTCAAGCAAAACATCATAATCTCTAATACTTGCAATAAACATGCCGCCCGATGCCATTTGGCTTGTAATGCTCTTTATTGCCATTTCTAAATCACTTTTTGTAAGCATATGAGGCAGTGCATTATCCATAGCAATAACAATGTCAAACTTCTGCGAAAATGTTTTAGATAAAATACGAAAGTCAGCATTTTTAAAACAAATCTTCACATTGTTTTTTATAGCTCGCTGTTTTGCTTCTTCAAGTTCATTTGTACTTATATCAGAAGCAGTTACATTATATCCCAAAATAGCAAGACCTATTGATTGTGTTCCAATGCCACAGGCACAATCAAGAATTTTAGACTTTTTATCATATCCGTTATTTTTGAATAATTTATCTAACATTATGGATTGTTCTTTTATTGTGGCTTGCCAATCAAGAAAAAGTTTATCATATTGCGAAGCTAAATTATCATAAAAACTTTGTATGATATCCATATCAATATTCCTTTCTAAATTTCAATTTCTTTTTCGACACATTGACATTTTTACTAATAAAAACTGCACAAATTATTTGCTAGAAATCAATTTTACCAGGAGTAAAAATGCTTGCTTGCAAGGGATATTTTTACGACGCCGTCAATTGATGCAGTGCTCAAAAAACTACAAAAGAGCACCAGCTCTTTTTATTAAATAAAATTCTGTATGAATCAATTATAACATAAAAAAAAAGTTTAAACAATAATAGTTTAAAATAATGTATAATTAGGCTATTGTTAACCTAAACATAAAATATAGCTTTTACTTGAAAAAAAATCCAGTTATGTTATAATTTACAAATGTATTAAAATATTAATTAAAGAAAGGAAATGTGTGATGCTGGAGATTTTTGAGAATTTTCAAAACATTACTATCCCACAAATTATAATGTGGGCAATTGGCGGTATTTTAATCTATCTCGCCATAAAAAAAGACATGGAGCCAACTCTGCTTTTGCCATTAGGTTTTGGAGCGATTTTGGTTAATTTACCGTTTTCAGGCGCAATTACACAAATTCACAATGGTGTTGAAGAAGTAGGTGCAATTGACATTTTGTTTAATGCCGGAATTGCAAATGAGCTTTTTCCTTTATTGCTGTTTATAGGTATAGGAGCAATGATAGATTTCGAACCCTTGCTTACTAATCCTAAACTTATGTTTTTCGGTGTATTTGCACAATTTGGAATTTTCTTTACATTAAGCATTGCCGCTTTATTAGGCTTTGACTTAAAAGATGCGGCTTCTATTGCAATTATAGGTGCAGCAGACGGACCAACATCAATTTTTGTAGCTAACTATTTTAATTCTAAATATGTTGGCGCAATTATTGTTGCAGCATACTCTTATATGGCCTTGGTTCCTATAATTCAGCCGCCAGTAATTAAGCTTATTACCACAAAAAAAGAACGAAAAATACGTATGGAATACAAGCAAAATTCGGTATCAAAATTAACAAAAATAATGTTTCCTATAATTGTTACTATAGCTGCCGGTATTGTTGCTCCGCGTTCTGTTGCTCTGATTGGATTTTTAATGTTTGGTAACCTGATTCGCGAATGCGGCGTTCTTAATATGCTGTCGCAAACCGCGCAAAAAGAATTAGCAAACCTAATTACCATTCTACTCGGAATTTCTGTTGCATCAAAAATGCGTGCAGATATGTTTTTGACTCCTGAAACACTAATGATTTTAGCACTTGGTTTGGTTGCATTTATATTTGATACCGTCGGCGGTGTATGCTTTGCTAAAATTATAAATCTTTTTGCTAAAAACAAAGTTAATCCTATGATTGGCGCAGCAGGTATTTCGGCTTTTCCAATGTCTTCACGTGTTGTTCATAAAATGGGGCTTGCAGAAGATCCGAGCAACTTTTTGCTAATGCATGCAGCCGGAGCAAATGTATCCGGTCAGATTGCATCAGTTATTGCCGGTGGATTGATTATTGCTTTGATTGGATAATATATTATTAAACATTCAGAAAGGTGATTAGCTATGAATATAAATTTCGATGTATTTTTACAAACATTGCCTATGGCAGTAACCGGAATGACGGGAATTTTTACGGTAATACTTATAATATTTATTGTAATAAAAATAATGAACAAAGTATTTAAATAGGTTAATCCATATACAAAAAACGGTTGCATTGTAATGTGACCCCAAAAAGTCAGACCAAAATGAAATGCACCCCCTTCACTGTCTCCAGTAAAAGGGGTGCATTTTACTTTTTGAGGTTGGTTCATTGTAGCCGTTTTTTATATGAATTTAGGTTTCATCAGTTTAGAATAATATTACCAGCTATTAAAATTTTAATGGCTGGTAATGCAAAACAGGCGGTCGCTTTTGCGACCGCCTGTTGTTTATTTGTTTAAGAAACTAATTGTATTAGTTATTATTCAGCTGCAACTTCTTCTACAGTTTCTTCAGTTACTTCTTCAGTTGTTTCTTCTTCAGCTACTGCTTCAATAACATCTTCAACAACTACTTCTTCCTCTACTTCTGTTTTAACAGACTCTAAATATACATTAAGCATTTTAGCAACCTGTGCACGAGTAGCTACTGCTTTAGGAGCGATTGTAGTAGCATCTACACCACTCATAATGCCGTTTTTAATAGCCCAAGCCATAGCTTCTACTGCATAGCCGCTGATTTCGCTTGCATCTGCAAAGCTGTTAAGAGTGAATACTGTTGTTTCACTGCCAGCATAACGCCAGAGGATTGCAGCTAACTGTTCGCGAGTAATGCTGTCGTTAGGAGCAAATGTTGTATCATCATAACCCTTAACGATGCCATTAGCCTGTGCCCAAAGTACTGCATTGTAGTAGTAAGCATCTGCTGCAACATCAGCAAATCCTGCACCAGCCTCTACTGCCGGCTCACCAGCTGCACGGTAAAGAACTGTTACGATCATACCACGTGTTACTGCACCATTCGGGTCAAAGGTTGTTGCACTTGTACCATTGAACAGATTGTTTGCAACTGCATATTCAACGTTTGCATAGAACCAGTCTGTAGCAGCAACGTCAGCAAACGGATTTACCCATTCGTCTGCTACCGGAGCATCTGTTGCAGGAGCATCTGTTTCAGGTACTTCTGTTTCAGCTGCCGGAACTTCTGCCCATTTAGCATACAATGTGATGCTCTTTGTGATGGTTCCTGCGAAATCATACGGAGTTGTTAAATCTGCATCTGTATACCAGCCTTCGAAGGTGTAACCTTCTTTAACCGGAGCAACCGGAGCTGCGATTACAGCATTTTTCTTAACTTTAATGCTGCTTACTGCGCTACCGCCATCTACGCTAAACTTAACTGTGTAAGAAGAAACGCTACCGCTGCTACCTCTAGACGAAGATGTATTTTCTTCCTGTTCCGGAGGTTCTGTCGGTTCTACAGATTCTACAGGTTCTTCAGATTCTACAGGCTCTTCAGATTCTACAGGCTCTTCAGATTCTACAGGCTCTTCTGATACTGCAGGTTCTTCTGATTCTACAGGTTCTTCTGATACTGCAGGTTCTTCTGACTCTACAGGAGCTGGATCGCCATACGGCCAAGATGCTAAGTATGCAGTATCTTCTGCACCTTCTTTAGCCCAACCGTATTTGTACTCGGTACCAACAACGATTGCTGCTGCTGAATCTTTGTTTGAATACATCTGCGGTAAGAATGCGCCATCAACGTATTCAGTTTCAAGTTTAAATGTATCA
>JAZOBB010000071.1:0-2875 GCA_045595745.1 Clostridia bacterium
AACACAATCAAATTACAAAAATTAAAATAATGGTTGAAAAGAGAATGCGATGATAAAACAAAATAAATATAAGATAGTTATTTCCTCTATAATTACATTATTGCCGATGTTTTTCGGATTTTTAGTATGGAACAGACTTCCGGAAAATATAGCAACAAGCTTTGGGTGGAATGGAGAAATTACAGGTTACAGCAGTAAAATGTTCGCAGTTGTTGGGCTTCCGGCGATACTGACCTTTGTGAATTTAATATGTATTATAGCAACAAGTGCTGATCCGAGAAGAAAAAATATAGGCAGTAAAATATTTTCTGTTGTTATAAGCATAGTTCCCGTTTGTTCTTTGCTATGCGGTGCATGTATTTATGGTAATGCATTGGGATATAAGGTGAATGTTGAAAACATTATGCCTGTCTTTATGGGAGTTTTATTTTTAGTTCTCGGTTTTATTCTCCCAAAATGCAAACAGAATTACACAATAGGAATCAAACTCCCATGGACATTACACGATGAAGAAAATTGGGATAAGACACACAAACTTGCAGGAAAGATTTGGATAGCAGGCGGTATTATAATGACGATAGCAGGACTATTTAATTTAACATTTCTGTTTATGACAATAATTTTTGCACTTGTTATTATTCCAACTGTCTATTCATATTTGTTGTATCGGAAACAAAAATAAGAAATAAATATTTTAAAAGCATTAGATTCTATATTGATGAAACGGCACGGATTTTCTCCGTGCCGTAACTTTTAAATGTGTCAAATTTTAATATACAGTAACCAAAGAAAAGCAGAATTGTATTTGGGCAAAAAATATTCTGCGAGAATCAAAAAATATTCTTGCAGAATTGTTCTCTACAGGCGAAATTGATAGAATTGACGAAATCAAGTGATGCTAAAATGATGATGTAGCAGACGGAACGCTTGCAAACGGATGCAACCGTATGCGAAATTGATGCTCATTTCAGGCATAATTATTTGAAGCGCAAGACCATGCGCCGTCATTAGAAATATAATCTAAAATTACTAAAATTTGCTATTGATGCTCAAAAAAGTGAAGATTGCCGCTCTTGAAAATTGGCAATAAAAAATGGCTCAAACCCAGTGTTTGAGCCAAATATATTGGCAGGGGCAGTAGGATTTGAACCCACGACTTACGGTTTTGGAGACCGTCGCTCTACCAGCTGAACTATACCCCTAAATTATCTGTCGATTTAATATTATACACCTAATGATGCTGTTTGTCAAGTTTTTTTTATCCTATATTTGAGATAAAAATGTTTGTACAATTTAAGGCGCAAAACGGCGGTCTAAGGGCAGCATAAAACCGCGCAGGGCTGTTGTCATACAGTCGCCTGCGATTAACGTATTCTCGTAGATATACAGGTTAATATAGACTGTTTCTTTTATGTCGTATGGAAAATTGTTTACAATATATGTATATCTTTTTACGCTCTTGCCGCGATATTTTCTAAGGTCGAATCCGCACATTTTTTGCAGCTTGTTGTATTCGGTATAAACATCGTCGAACTCTTCGGGAATTTTTACAGTTTCTGTTATCTCGCTACCGGGGTCTACCTCCCAGCCAAAGCTTTCGGCGCATTTAATGCGTGACATTAATGTGCTTAACTCTCGGGTGTGATTATTTAAATTTATTTCGCGAACGATAAAGCGTCCCCATAAAATTAAAAGAAGACTTGCAAAAATAAGCAGTAAAATACGATTTAAATTATCTTTTACAAATGCTTTCATAAATAAAACACCGACTTTCAGTGATTATATATTATTTTATGAAAGCAGGCTTTAAAATATGGCTGTTTTGTGCAGAAAAACAGCTTTTTTGCATAGTTTTATGTTTTTAGAGTAAACTATTAAAGAATCGACGAAAAAATTTTAAAAAAATGCTTGACAAGTGCACAGATTTATAGTAAAATATACCTCGTCGGTTTACGGGATATGGCGGCATGGCTCAGCTGGCTAGAGCAATCGGTTCATACCCGATAGGTCGGTGGTTCAAGTCCACCTGCCGCTACCACCGCTTTGCGGAAGCCGTTTCCGACATTATGGCCCATTGGTCAAGCGGTCTAAGACACCGCCCTTTCACGGCGGTAACAGGGGTTCGATTCCCCTATGGGTCACCAAAAAACGAGTAATGCTGAAAGCATTGCTCGTTTTTTATAATTTACAGGGGAATCGAACACTGAGAGGGTTTTTGCGTGAAGAAAATAGTCCGGTGGACTATTTTTAGCAAAAAGGTGTGAGACCGGTACCGAAAAGCGGAGCTTTTGGGTGGTCGAACAAGTAAGACGCGAAGCGGCTGTTTCCCCTATGGGTCACCACGTCGGAGTAAGCTTTGCTTGCTCCGATTTTTTATGCAAAAAATCAGTCGCTTGCTTCGCTACTCCTCCTTTATCCCACAAAAGCAAGGCTTTTGCGGGAGCCCTTATTTAAGTAACACCTAAGATGTTGCTTGTTTTTTTATTATTTACAGGGGAATCGAACACTTGGAGCGTTGTCCAAATTTTAATTTGGTTAACAACGCCCATGCGAAAACACTCCAAGAGCGCAAAGTGCGATTGGTTAGTGTTGACCGTAGAGGGTTTTTATAAGTTATTAATTTTTTAACACATTATTGACAAACCTACAAATAAAGTTATAGGAACAGCCTTGCCGCCTTGACAAGTAAATCATATTTATGATATAATTGGCACGTACAGAATTTTTAACATAAAATTCACGAGGGCATAGCTCAGTTGGTTAGAGTACTTGCTTGACATGCAAGGGGTCGGTGGTTCAAGTCCACTTGTCCTCACCAACAAACAATAAAATAACAGACAGTTCGAAAACCTCCTGTCTTTAAACAAAACTAGGC